>NZ_JBHJUK010000021.1:0-18797 GCF_042266225.1 Kitasatospora sp. NPDC056181 | reverse complement strand
GCCTGTCACCTGGGGGGGGCGTCCCCCAACACCCCCCCCCCCGGCGCCGGGGGGGGCCCCCCGCCGGGGGGGGGGGGGTGGGGTTCCCCCCCCGCCCCGGCCCGGCCCGGTTCCGCCTGCCCTGAGGGACCATCAAATCGTGCTCAGATCACTCCCCAAGCCCGTCCGGTACCCGTAGTCTCAGGGCCCATGACTGCAGCTATATCCGCTGACGGGATCCGTCAGCGGTACGGGGATGTGCAAGCCGTCGACGGGGTCTCACTCACCGTCGAGGCCGGCGAGTTCTACGGCATCCTGGGGCCCAACGGCGCCGGGAAGACCACCACACTGGAGATCCTGGAGGGAATCCGCAAGCCCGACGAGGGCCGGGTCGAGCTGCTGGGGCTGGCGCCCTGGCCGCGCAACCCGAAACTGCTGCCGAGGATCGGCGTGCAGTTCCAGGCCTCCGCCTTCTTCAACAAGCTGACGGCGCGCGAGACGATCCGCACCTTCGGCTCCTTCTACGGCGTCGGTCCCAAGCGGGCCGACGCGATGCTGGAACGGGTCGGCCTGACCGAGTCGGCCGGCGTGATGACCGACAAGATGTCCGGCGGCCAGGCCCAGCGCCTCTCGATCGCCTGCGCCCTGGTCCACGAACCGGAGCTGGTCTTCCTGGACGAGCCCACCACCGGCCTCGACCCGCAGGCCCGCCGCAACCTCTGGGACCTCCTGCGGACCATCAACGCCGAGGGCCGCACGGTCGTCCTGACCACCCACTACCTGGACGAGGCCGAGGTGCTCTGCGACCGCGTCTCGGTGATGGACCACGGGCGGATCCTGCGCACCGGCGCCCCGGCCGCGCTGGTCCGCGAGATCGACGACACCGTGCGGATCAGCGTCGAGTCCGGCCAGCTGGCCGCCGAGCGTGCCCGCGAACTCCTCGCCGCCGCCGGCGCCGAGGTCGAGGCCGTGGAGGACGACGGCGTCTCGCTCGCCGTCTCCACCGGCCTCCCCGGCCCGGTGCTCTCCGTGCTGGCCGAGCAGAACGCCCTGCGCGGCCTCGAAGTGCGCGGCGCCACCCTGGAGGACGTCTTCCTCCAGCTCACCGGACGGGAGTACCGCGCATGACCGCCGAACACGCCCGTACGGACGGCGAGCAGCCCGACGGCACGCAGCCCGACGGCACCCGGACCGGGGACGCCCCGGCCGACGGCACCCGGGCCTCCGCCGTCCCGGCCCAGCGCAAGCCCGCCACCCCCGCTGTGCCCGCCGGGCCGCCGGAACGCGAGCGGGTGAGCGCCTTCGTCAGCCTCTCCCGGGTGATGCTGGTCGCCTTCTTCCGGGACAAGGCCGCCGTCTTCTTCGTGCTCCTCTTCCCGCTGATGTTCCTCATGCTGTTCGGCACCCTGCTCAAGAGCGGCGGCACCGCGCACGCCAAGGTGGTGCAGGTCGGCGCCGTCCAGCTGCTGGACGCGGTGCAGGGCGACGGCCGGGCCGAGCTGGAGAAGGTCCTCGCCATCAGCAGGAACGACGACGAGGCCGCCGCGCTGGAGAAGGTCCGCAAGGGCGACCTTGACGCGCTGATCAAGCAGGGCCCGGACGGCAGGATCGTGCTGCGCTTCAGCGCCGCCGACCAGGTCCGGGCGGGCACCGTCCAGGGCATCGTCAACTCGGTGGTCCAGCAGGCCAACCAGGCCGCCTCCGGCAAGCCGCCGGCCTTCGTGCTGGACTCCGTCCGGGTCGAGGACGATTCGCTGAAGCCGATCCAGTTCCTCACCCCCGGCCTGCTGGGCTGGGCGGTGGCGACCGGCGCGGTGTTCAGCGCCTCGCTGACCCTGGTGTCCTGGCGGCAGAAGAAGGTGCTGCGGCGGCTGCGGCTGGCCCCGGTGAGCCCCGGGGCGATCGTGGGCTCCCGGATCGCCGTCTCGGTGCTGACGGCGCTGGCCCAGACCGCCATCTTCCTGTCGATCGCCACCATGCCGTTCTTCGGGCTCAAGCTGAGCGGCAACTGGTGGCTGATCGTCCCGCTCGTGGTCTGCGCGACCATCGCCTTCATGTCGATCGGCCTGCTGGCCGGGGCGCTCGCCAAGACCGAGGAGGCGGCCAACGGCATCTCGCAGATCATCGTGCTGCCGATGTCGTTCCTGTCCGGCTCGTTCTTCCCGACCGACGACATGCCGTCCTGGCTGAAGATGATCTCCAACGCGCTGCCGCTCAAGCACCTGGTCACCGCCGCGCAGTCGGTGCTCTCCCGGGGCGGCGGCGTGATGGACGCCCTGCCGGCCATGGGCGGGCTGCTGGTGTTCGCCGCGGTCGTCACCGCGATCGCCTGGCGTTTCTTCAGCTGGGAGGACGCCTAGCAGTTCCGCAGCACGGCCTGACGAAGGCCTCGGGCCCGTGCAAGGGGTCGTACGCCGGGAGTCCTGGTCCCCAGGTCCCGGTGTACGACCCCGGCGCCGTCTGCGACCATGGTCGGGTGACAGAGATCCGGCGTGGCACGCTCAGCGAGGAGACCTTCTTCGACCAGGTCGGCGGGGAGCCGACCTTCCGACGGCTGGTGCACCGGTTCTACCAGGGCGTCGCCGAGGACGAGTTGCTGCGGCCGATGTACCCCGAGGAGGACCTCGGCCCCGCCGAGGAGCGCCTCGCGCTCTTCCTGATGCAGTACTGGGGCGGCCCGCGCACCTACAGCGAGCACCGCGGTCACCCTCGGTTGCGGATGCGGCACGTCCCGTTCAAGGTGGACCGCGCGGCGCACGACGCCTGGCTGAGGAACATGCGGGTGGCGGTGGACGAGCTGGCGCTGCCGGCCGACGCCGCGCAGCAGCTCTGGGACTACCTCACCTACGCCGCCGCCTCGATGGTCAACACCGAGGGCTGACTCACCTCAGCGGGCTGAGCCCCAGCCCCGCACCGGGCGCGGCCGCCGTCCGGACGGCCACCGAGCCGGCCGGGGCGCTCAACCGCAGCCAGCCGCCGGCCCGGTGCACGGTCAGCGGCGCGTCCGGCTTCAGGAAGCCGATCACATGGGCCGCGTGCGCGGCGCGCAGCGGCAGCTCGGGCAGCACGGTCACCGGCCGGGACCAGATCTCGTCGGCCAGCGCGTCCAGCACCGCCCTGGTCCGGTGGTGCGCCGGGACGGCCTCGCTGCGCTCGCGGAACTCCCGCACGGCGGCCATCAGTTCGGGATAGACCCGGTCGGCCGGCGGCTCGCCGAGCAGCCGCCAGCCGGTGCGCGGCGGCAGCAGGCCGGCCCAGGCCGGGCCGGTCACGGATTCGGGCAGGACGGCGGTGTCCGCCTCGTCGTCCACGCCGTCCAGCAGCCGGCCGGCCGAGACGGTGCGGTCGACCGGCTCGGCGAGCGTGGTCAGCCGCGCGGTGCGGATCGCCAGGGCGCCCGAACCGCCCAGCGGCAGCCGCCCGAAGACCGCCAGCACGCCCGGGCCGTCCGCCGCGGGCACCGCCTGCAACCGCACCGCCGCCGCCTTGTCGAAGCGGAGCAGCCGGACCAGGAACGCGGCCAGGTCGGCGGCCTCCCCGGCGTCGGCGAGGGCGAGGGGGGCGGTACCGGTCAACGCGAGTCAGCTCTAATCCGTGTGTGTCGGTGGGTGGTCGTGCGCCCGGGCCGGCCGGTCGGGCCGCCGGGACGGGCCGCGGCTCAGGCCGCCGCGCCGACCGGCTCCGCGTCCAGGCTGCGGTCACCCTTGCTCCGGTCGCCCTTGCTGCGGTCGTCCGTGCCGCCGCCGTCCGTGAAGCGGCCGAGGAACTCCCGCTCCACCGGGCTGATCCGGCGCGGCCGGCCCTCGGCGAGGTCGTAGGGGACGACCACGGTGGACGCCCGGACGTAGACCGTCTCGGTGCCGTCCTCGGCGGTGTCCTTGATCTCGTACGCCACCGTGAGCGAGGCGACGCCGATCTTGGTCACCCAGGTCTCGATGGTGACCGGCTCGGGCCGGTGCACCAGCGGCCGCTTGTAGTCGATCTCGTGGCGCGCCACCACCGAACCGCCCGCGAACTCCCCGGCACCGGCCGCGGCGGCCTGGGTGAACATGAAGTCGATCCGGGCCTCCTCCAGGTAGCGCAGGAAGACGACGTTGTTGACGTGCCCGAACGCGTCCATGTCGGACCAGCGCAGCGGGCAGGCGTAGATGTGGCGTGCCACGGGTGTTCTCCTCGACGTCCGGTGACCCGCCGCACGGAGGTGGCGGTGGGCCGCGGCCCGGCAGGCCGCCCCCGGGGGGCAGTCTGCCGGGCCGTTGTGACGGCTGGGTGTCAGCCTCGGGTCAGCTTCTTGTAGGTGGCCCGGTGCGGACGGGCGGCGTCGGCGCCCAGTCGCTCGATCTTGTTCTTCTCGTACGACTCGAAGTTGCCCTCGAACCAGAACCACTTGCTCTCGCCCTCGTAGGCGAGGATGTGGGTGGCCACCCGGTCCAGGAACCAGCGGTCGTGGGAGATGACCACGGCGCAGCCGGGGAACTCCAGCAGCGCGTTCTCCAGCGAGGAGAGGGTCTCGACGTCGAGGTCGTTGGTGGGCTCGTCGAGGAGCAGCAGGTTGCCGCCCTGCTTGAGGGTGAGCGCCAGGTTGAGGCGGTTGCGCTCACCACCGGAGAGCACACCGGCCGGCTTCTGCTGGTCCGGGCCCTTGAAGCCGAACGCCGAGACGTAGGCGCGGGACGGCATCTCGACCTGGCCGACGTTGATCCAGTCCAGGCCGTCGGAGACGACCTCCCAGAGCGTCTTCTTCGGGTCGATGTTGGAGCGGGTCTGGTCGACGTAGCTGATCTTGACCGTCTCGCCGACCTTGACCTTGCCGGAGTCCGGGGTCTCCAGGTCCTGGAGCATCTTGAACAGCGTGGTCTTGCCGGCGCCGTTCGGGCCGATGATGCCGACGATGCCGTTGCGCGGCAGGGTGAAGCTCAGGTCGTCGATCAGGACCTTCTCGCCGAAGGCCTTGTTGAGGTTCTCCACCTCGATGACGACGCTGCCCAGACGCGGGCCCGGCGGGATCTGGATCTCCTCGAAGTCCAGCTTCCGCATCTTGTCGGCCTCGGCCGCCATCTCCTCGTAGCGGGCCAGACGGGCCTTGGACTTCGCCTGGCGGCCCTTGGCGTTGGAGCGGACCCACTCCAACTCCTCCTTGAGCCGCTTGGCGCGCTTGGCGTCCTTCTGGCCCTCGACCTTGAGACGCGACTGCTTGCTCTCCAGGTAGGTGGAGTAGTTGCCCTCGTAGCCGATCGCGCGGCCGCGGTCGAGCTCCAGGATCCAGCCGGCCACGTTGTCCAGGAAGTACCGGTCGTGGGTGACGGCGACGACGGTGCCGGCGTACTTGGCCAGGTGCTGCTCCAGCCAGTTCACCGACTCGGCGTCCAGGTGGTTGGTGGGCTCGTCGAGCAGCAGCAGGTCGGGGGCCTCCAGCAGCAGCTTGCAGAGCGCGACGCGGCGCTTCTCGCCACCGGAGAGCTTGGTGACGGCCCAGTCGCCGGGCGGGCAGCCCAGCGCGTCCATGGCCTGCTCCAGCTGGGCGTCGAGGTCCCAGGCGTTGGCGTGGTCCAGGTCCTCCTGGAGCTTGCCCATCTCGTCGAGCAGCGCGTCCGAGTAGTCGGTGGCCATCAGCTCGGCGATCTCGTTGAAGCGGTTGAGCTTCGCCTTGATCTCCTTGACGCCGTCCTCGACGTTCTCCAGGACCGTCTTGGTCTCGTCCAGCGGCGGCTCCTGGAGCAGCATGCCGACGGTGTACCCGGGCGAGAGGAAGGCGTCGCCGTTGGAGGGCTGCTCCAGGCCGGCCATCATCTTCAGCACGGTGGACTTGCCGGCGCCGTTGGGGCCGACAACGCCGATCTTCGCCCCGGGGAGGAAGCTGAGCGTCACGTCGTCAAGGATGACCTTGTCTCCGTGCGCCTTGCGCACCTTGCGCATCGTGTAGATGTATTCCGCCACGTGAGATCGCTCCGGCGTCGTCGGGAGTAATTCGGCTTTCAGCCTTCCATTGTGCCGCACCCGGCCCCGAGCCCCGAACCGCCTGCCGTGCCCCACCGGGGTATCCCGCCGGTCCGCTCCGCCCCGCGTCCGCCCGTGTGCCCCCGTGCGTGCCGCCCCGCACCCCGCCGCGGCATGCTCACGCCCCCGGAACGCGGTCCGGCCCGGCCCCCCGCAACTGGTGCGGGGAGCCGGGCCGGGGTGCTTCAGGGCCTCAGTGCCTCAGGCCCCTGGTGCGGCGCTGCCTCAGGCGGCGCTGCCGCCGTGGCGGCCGCGACGGCGCAGGACGAAGACCGCGGCGCCACCGGCCACGACCAGACCGCCGGCGACGGCGGCGATGATCGGGGTCGCGTCGTTACCACCGGTCTGGGCCAGACCACCGGTGGTGCCGGGGGCCGGGCTGGTGGCGACCGGAGCCGGCTTGGCGGCGGTGGTGGTGGCACCGGCCGACGGGGTGCCGGTCGGGGCCGGGGTGGTCGGGGCCGCGGTGGTCGGGCCGGCCGACGGGGTGCCGGTCGGCGTGGTCCCGGTGGCGACCTTGCAGTCCAGAACGCCCTTGAACTGCTTGCTGAAGCCGTTCGGGCCGGTGACGGTGATGTCGTAGGCGGCGTCCTCGGCGACCGGGACGACGACGCTCTCGACCTTGCCCGGCTGGACGGTGACCGACTTGCCCGGCGTCACCGTGACGTTGGCGGCCTCGTCACCGGTGTTGGCGACGGAGACGCGGACGCCGTTGGCGTCGCACTCGACCTGGGCGGCGCTCTCCACGAGCGCGCCCTTGCCCTGCTTCCAGGTGGCCTTCGCGGCGTCCTTGACGCTGAGCTTGGTGGAGCCCGCCAGGATCATGGTCTGGCTGTGCTCGGCGGCGGTGTAGCCCTTGCTGAGGAAGACGCGGCCGCTGGGCACGACGGTGTCGGCGTTGGCGGTCACGGTGGCCGCGCCGTCCGGGGTGCCGGCCGGCACGTCCAGGAACAGCTGGGTGTCCTTGGCGACCGGGCCGGTCAGGCCGGTGACCGGCTTGCCGTCCTTGTCGACCAGCTTCACCTTGTCCGCGGCGTCACCGGCGACCGACAGCTTCACCTCGGAGGCGCTGGAGTTGACGGTGAACGGGCCGAGCTTGTTGCCGGGCTTGCCCGTCACCGCGTCCGGGGTGAGGCTCAGCGACGGCTTGGGCTCGGCGGCGATGCCCTTGTTCTTGTCGCTGACCAGGTAGTCGCGCAGCTGCTTGGCCTGCGGGTCGGTCGGGACGGCGTTCTTGTCGTCCGAGAACTTCCAGATCGCGGCCTGGGTACCGGCGGCGGCGTCCTCCTTGGTGAGCTCGCCCTGGACGCCGGCGTCCTTGGCCAGCTTCACGAGGTCGGTCACCTGCGGGTAGGAGTTCTCCAGGATCCAACGGATCTTGGCCGCGGCCGCGGCCTTGTCCTTGCCGCCGAGCGAGCTCGACTTCCAGTCCGACTCCTGGTACTTGACGCCGGCGTTGGTGTTCACCGGGTGACCGAAGTCGATGCAGTACGTCTGGATCTCGCCGTTCTCGGTCTTCAGGGTGAACAGACCACCCTGGACACCCTGTCCGTCGACGATGACCTCTTCGCTCACCATCTTGGGCTGGAGCACGGCCGAGACACCCGCACCGGGTGCGTCGGCGGCGACCGCCGCACCGGCCGCGAACAGGCCTCCACCCAGCGCCAAGCTGGTCGTGAGCATGACAGTGGTTATACGGGGGAGACTCTGCCTCTGCCTCTGGAACATCTGGGATCCCTCCGGGCCGGGCCATGCCGATGGGCTGCCCGCCTTGCATTGCCGCGCCCCCTGTGGCGCCGCTGCACTTGTGTGAACCAGACGAATCCTATTGAGCCCGGGGGGCGCGCAAACCCCCATGCGAAATCAGGACGATTCCGTATCTGGATCGTTATCAACCCCCCCACTATCCACACAAGCTGACGATCTGCCAGAAAGTTTGGTTCTTTCGGTTAACCGATCAGGGATTGCGCGGGCGGGCACAACAACCGTCTCGATCAACATATTTGTCGACAGTTGAGATGCGCCGCCGGTCAGCCCGAGGACTCCTGTCCGTCACCTCCGATCCGCACGCCGTCCACCTGCACCCCCGCCGCCGACGAGGCCCCCACGGCCGCCGGCACCGTCGCCGGCGAGGGCCCGGAGGGCGTCAACGCCGAGGCCTTCCAAGCCTGCAGTGCGTCCGCGATCCACCCGGGCACCGCTTCGTCGAACGCCTCTCCCCCGCCGTCGCCGGACGGCTCGCCCCGACCCCCCGCCGCCCATGTGAAGGCCGTGGTACCGCGGCTGAGATCGTGTCCGATCGATCGGGCTTCGATCTCGACCCTGCTGCGCCTGGCCTCCCCGTCCGTCCACTCCCGCACCCGCAGCCGGCCGCTCACCACCACGGGATCCCCCTTCGTCAGCGAGTCGATCAGATGACCCGCCAGCGCCCGCCACGCCGTCACCGTCACCCACTGCGTCTCGCCGTCCACCCACCCCTCCTTCTGCCGGTCGTACCGCCGCTCCGTCGACGCCAGCCGGAAGTTCGCCACCGGCACCCCGGCGGGCGTCCGGGCATAGCTCACCTCGGTCGCGACATTGCCGATCACCGTCACCTGAGTCCCGTTCACGGAACACGCTCCGTTCTCTCCGATGCACCGTACGGAATCGACCGGCGCGAGTTGAGAGTGCGCTTCCCGGGAAATCCGTGCCAGTGCGATCGGAAATCCTGTGGACAACTCGGCCCTGTGGAAAACCGGCGTCACTCACAGGGGTGAATTTCGGCCTTCAGGTCCTACTTTCGGCCCCTCTTCTGCGAGGTCATGACAACAAACGACCCGCTTCCCGCCCCGCCGGGACACCCCCAAGGGTGGCCCCGCCGCCCGTCCGCCCACGTCATCCGACCGAACGAACCCGAATACGGTCCCCCACCCGCCGTGACGGCGGCGCTTTCTCCGTGCCGAATCCATAACGGGTGGGGCGGCAGCCCCGTAACGACTGCACAACGTCCGGCGCCGAAGGCTGTCAGACCGCTGCACGCACGGCCTTCACCTGCGATTATCGGACCGCTCCACCGAAGCCGACACACCCGCGACGGTGTTGTTACACCCGGCCGAGGAACTGGGCACCCTTATCCTGTCCCCGACAGGGCAAGGATCCGCCAACCCCCACCCCCACCCTCAGGTACGGGGCCGGACAGCGGGCGCCGCACGCGCCCGTCGCCCGATCCCGGCAACGGTCACGCCCGCCAGGGCGCCGCCCGTCCCGCCCCCATAGCTCAGCGGATAGAGCACCCGCCTTCTAAGCGGTAGGTCGCAGGTTCGAATCCTGCTGGGGGCACCCCACCCGAATTCCCGCAGGCCACCACCCCGGTGGGGCATATGCCGAGCCGGCCGCCGGGAAAAGCACGCACACCGACCGCACATAACCCGTGACAATGCGTATCGCCCCGGCGCCGGAAACGGCCCCACGGGAAACACCGGCACCGGGCAGCCGCACCACGGCGACGGGTCGGGCTCGAACGGATACCGCGGGCCAATCCGGCGTGACCGAGTACGGCCAGGACTCCGCGCCCCGGGACGCTACGCCCCGGGGGAGGCCATCCCCGCCAGGTAGGCGTCCAGCAGCTCCGTCTGCCGCGCGGGCGGGAACTCCGCGGGGGCGAAGAGGGCCTGCACCACCAGCCCCAGCACGAAGGCCTGCGCCCCCGCCGCGAGCCGCGCCGCGTCCACCCCGGCGGGCAGTTCGCCGAGCCGCTGCGCGGCCGCGACGTGCCCGGTCAGGAAGTCCCGCGCCCGGGCGTACCGTGCGGCGTGCGCGGAGGCCAGCTCCGGATCGGCCAGCGCGACGTCCCAGGAGCCGACCCAGATCCGGTTGCCCGCCGTGGCCGGCCCGTCCAGCGGCAGGACGTCGAGCAGCGCCGCCCGCAGCTGGGGCAGGCCGGCCGGCGGCGGCTCGCTGCCGTCGGCGGGGGCGGTGCGGCGCGGGCGTTCCAGGGAGCGCCGGTCCAGCTCGTCGAGCGCGTAGGCCACCAGGGCCCGCTTGTTGGGGAAGTAGTGCGTCAGCAGCCCGGTCGAGGCGCCCATCTCTGCGGCCACCGCGCGCAGCGTCAGCCCCTCGAAGCCGCGCGAGGAGAGCACCCGCCAGACCGCCTCGGAGACTTCCAGGCGTCGGGCGTCGTGGTCTCCGCGGGCTGGCGTCATAGGGGCTATCGTACATACCAAACGTTTGTTATGTATGTACGGACCGTCCCGCACCGCTCCTCGAAAGGCCTGCCCATGCTCACCCTCCCGCTCGCCGACAACGCCGAGCTGCGCCCCCTGGAACCGTGGCAGGCCACCGAGTTCCTCGCCCACATCGACCGGGCCCGCGCCCACACCGACCCGTGGATCGGCTGGGCCGGCTACTCCACCGACCTCGACTCCGCCCGCGCCACGCTCCAGCGCTACGCCGACCGCCAGGCTGCCGACACCGGCCGGATCTTCGGCATCTGGGCCGACGACACCCTCGTCGGCGGCGTGATGTTCCCGCAGTTCGACGTCGCCGCGGGCAACTGCGAGATCGGGGTCTGGACCGAGGCCGCCGGCGAGGGCCGCGGCCTGGTCGCCGCCGCCGTCCGCATCCTGATCGACTACGCCTTCAACACCCGGGGCATGCACCGGATCGAGTGGTACACCAGCCCGAACAACCTCCGCAGCCGGGCTCTCGCCCAGCGGGTGGGCATGAAGCTGGACGGCACGATGCGGGAGCACTACCCGCACAACGGCAGCCGGCTCGACAAGGAGGTCTGGTCGATCCTCGCCCACGAGTGGAAGCCCGCCTCCTGACGCGGCACCAACCGGGCACCGGCCGCACCACCCGCCGCCCAGCACCGCGTCGCGCGCACCGCTCCCCGCGCGCACCGTCCAGCGCGCCCCGCCCCGCGGGGCGAACGCGACAGGGCCCGGCGGACCGAAGTCCACCGGGCCCTGCGCCGGACCGCCCCACCGGACCGCCCCGACCGGCCCCGACCGGCCCCCCACCGGCCGGGCTCGGGCGGCCGGGCTCGGGCGGCCGGGCTCGGGCGGCCGGGCTCAGGCGGCCAGCACCCGCTGCTCCGCCACCGGCTCCTCCGCCGGACGCCGGGGCAGCCGCAGGGCGAGCAGCAGGACCAGCGCCATCACCCCGGCCGCCGAGAGGAAGACCACGTCCACCGCGCCGACGAAGCTCTGCACCGCGTGCTCCCGGGCCGCTCCGGTCAACCGGCCCACCGCGCCGAGCGGCGTGCCGGGCTCGTCGGCCTCGAAGACCCGGGCCAGCACGGTGCCGAAGAGTGCCGCGCCCAGCGCACTGCCGAGCGTCTGGAAGAACCGGATGCCGGTGGTGGCGACACCCAACTGGTGGGCCGGGGCGGCGTCCTGGACGACGCTGATGAGCTGGCCGATCAGCTGGCCCAGGCCGACCCCGAGCAGCACCAGCTCGGCCCGCACCAGCCAGAGCGAGGTGGCGGGGCCGCTCAGCCCGAGCAGCAGCAGGGCGACGGTGGCGCAGGCCCCGCCGGCGGCCAGCAGCGTCCGGGTCTGGACGCCGCGCGCGGTCAGCCGGTTGACCACCATGCCGATGACCGTCATGCCGATCGCCATCGGGATCAGGTAGAGGCTGGCCGAGGTCGCGGCGACGCCGCGGGCGACCTGGAGGTAGAGCATCACGTACATGATCGCGCCCATCAGGCCCATGCCGACCAGGCCCTGCACCGCGAAGCCGATCCGGATCTCCGGGACGCGGAAGAGCGAGAGCGGCATTACCGGCTCGGCGGCGGTGGCCTGACGCCAGACGAACAGGACCAGCGCGGCCAGGGCCGCGGCGGCCAGCGCGAGGATCTGCGGGGAGGTCCAGGCGTAGTCCTTGCCGCCCCACTCGGTCAGCAGCAGCAGCGCGGTGGCGAACGCGGCGGCGAGCGTGGCGCCGAGGAAGTCCAGGCCGCGGCTGCCGGCCCCCCGGGGGAGCTTGAGCAGGACGGCGGCGCCGACCAGGACGAGCAGGCCGAGCGGCAGGTTGACGTAGAAGATCCAGCGCCAGTCGAGGTGGTCGGCCAGCAGCGCGCCGATCAGCGGCCCGAGGGCCATGCCGGCGCCGCCGACGATGCCGCCCGCACCGCCCCCGCCGCCCTTCTTCCCCTCCTCGGGGTCCTTGAGCTGGGCCATCACCACCATCGTCACGCTCATCAGCCCGCCGCCCCCGATGCCCTGGACGGCCCGGAAGGCGATCAGCTGCTCCATCGACTGCGCGGCCCCGCAGAGCGCCGAGCCCAACAGGAAGGTGCCGACGGCCGCGAGCAGCACCCGCTTGGCGCCGTGGAGGTCGCAGAGCTTGCCGTAGAGCGGCAGCAGCGCGGTGGCGGCCAGGGCGAACGCGCTCACCAGCCAGGGCAGCCGGTCGACGCCGTGGACGGGGTCGAGGTCCCGGACGATCGGCACGGTGGCCGCCGACACGATGTTCATGTCGAGCACGGCCAGGATGATCGTGATCAGGCAGAGGAGCATGCCCAGCTTGCGCTGCGGCTCCGTCATCAGAGCTGCTGCCGGCGCGGTGGCGGCCATCGGAAGTCCCCCCGGGGGTAACGGAATTCGGGCGATCGAACGGGAGCCGGGCCGCACCGGTGGAGCCCGGCGCGGCGGCACGGCTCCACCATGGCAGTCATTTTTGACTCGGTCAATTCTTCATCCCGACCTATCTTCGGATCGGGCACATCTTTAGTCCGGGTACATGTTTGATCCTGGTACAGTCATGGCATGGTGAAGAGCACTGGGACCGCCGCCCCCGACGGGCTGAGCCTGCGTGAGCGCAAGAAGCGCCAGACCGCCATCCGGATCTGGCGCAGTGCCATCGCCCTGTTCGCCGAGCGGAGCTTCGACGAGGTGTCGGTCGCCGAGATCGCCGCCGCCGCCGAGGTCTCGAAGATGACCGTCTTCAACTACTTCCCGTCCAAGGAAGACCTGGTCATGGCGCCGATGGAGCAGCACGTCGACGAGCCCGCCCGGGTGGTCCGCGACCGCGCCCCCGGCACCTCGGTGGTGGCCGCGCTGCGCGACCACTTCCTGGCCGCGCTGGCCGGGTTCGACCCGGCCACCGGCCTCAACGACGACCGGTTCACCATCGACGTGGTGCAGCTGATCCACCGCACCCCCGCGCTGGCCCTGCGCGCGACCACCACGTTCAGCCACACGGCGAACGAGCTGCTGGCCGCCGAGCTGCTCGCCGAGGACCCGGAGGGCGACCGGGTCCTCGCCCGGGCAGCCGCCGCCCAACTGCTCGGTGTCCGGGTGACGCTGACCACCGAGAACCAGCGCCGGATGCTGGCCGGCGAGCGGGCCGCCGACGTGCTGCCGGAGGCCGTCGACAACGCCCGGCGCGCCTTCGACCTGGTCGAGCACGGCCTCGGCGACTACGGCACCCGCACCACCTGAGGACCGGCCCCGACCCACCCCGACCTCCCCGGCCCGTCCCGACCTCCCGCCCCGTCCCGACGTCCCGACGTCCCGGCCCGCCTGAGAGAGTGTCCGCACCACGATCTCCGGAGGTGCACATGGACCAGCAGCTGCTCACGCGGGACCGCTCCCCGCTGCCCACCCACGTCGACGGCCTCCGCGCCCACGTCGGCGAGGACGGCGTCGCGGTACTGGAGTTCAACCGGCCGCACCGGCGCAACGCCATCACCCTGGCGATGTGGCAGGCCCTGCCCAAGCTGCTGTTCCGGATCGCCGAACAGCCGGGTGTGCGCGCCCTGCTGGTCACCGGCGCGGGAGGCACGTTCAGCGCGGGAGCGGACATCGACGAGCTGTCCGAGATCTACACCGACCCCGACCGCGCCGACGCCTACCACGCCGACAACGTCGCCGCCGAGGAGGCGCTGGCGCACTTCCCGCACCCGACGATCGCGGTGGTGCACGGAGCCTGCGTCGGCGGCGGCTGCCAGCTGGCCGTCGCCTGCGACCTGCGGTGGGTCGCCGACGACGCCCGGATGGGCATCACCCCGGCCAAGCTCGGCGTGGTCTACCCGGCCGTGCCCACCCTGCGGCTCGCCCGACTGGTGGGGCCGTCCCGGGCCAAGTTGATGCTGTTCTCCGGCGAGCTGCTGACCGGCCTGCGCAACTCGGCGATCGGCCTGGCCGACCGGGTCGGGCCGGGCGCCGGACTGGACGCCGACGCCCTGGAGTTCGCCCGGCTGCTCACCCGGCGCTCGCCGCAGACGATCGGAGCGGTCAAGGCGGCGCTGGCCGTCCCGCCGGAGCAGGCCGCCGAGGCGCTGCGGCCCTGGGAGCGCCGTTCCCGGGAGGCCCCGGACGTGCGCGAGGGGCTCGCCGCCTTCCTGGAGGGCCGGCCGCCCCGGTTCTGACCCCGCGCCGGACCATGACGATCATCCGATCGAACGGACAGCCGATCCCCCGGGAGCACCCACCGAGATGACCACGCCGACGAACACCGCACCCACGAACGCCGCACCGACGAACACCACGCCGACGAACGCCGCACCGACGAACACCACGCCGACGAACACCGCGCTCACGGGCGCCACGCTCTGGGCCCGCCGGATCACCGACGGCGTCGAGCCGAAGAACGTGATCATCGCGATGCTGCCGCTGCTCGGAGTCCTGCGCTACGGCTGGCACGGGCTCGGCTGGGCGCTGTTCGCCGCACTGTTCGCCGCCGTGATCCCGACGCTGTTCATCCGGCGCGGCGTCCGCAGGGGCACGCTGGAGGACCGGCACGTCGGCCACCGGCAGCGACGGCTCACGGTGCTCCCCCTCATCATGGGGTCGGTGCTGACCTGCTTCGCGGTGATGCTCGGGCTGGACGCCCCGGCCGACCTGACCGCGGTGGTGCTGGCGATGTTCGTCTCGCTGGTGCCGATCCTGGTGATCACCGTCTGGTGGAAGGTCTCCGTCCACACCGCCGTGGCGAGCGGCGCGGTGGTCTGCCTGGCGGTCGCACTCGGCCCGTGGTGGCTGCTGGCGGCCCCGCCGGTCGCCGTGATCGGCTGGTCCCGGGTGGTGCTGCGGGACCACACCACCGCGCAGACGGTCGTCGGCGCGGTGGTGGGCGCCCTCACGGCCGGGCTCACCTTCTGGGCGGCCCGCTGATCGGCGCCCGCCCCGATCGGCGGGCCGACCACCACCCGATGAGCGGGAAGGCCACCGGCAGGGCGGGCGGGCCACCCGATGAGCGGGCGGAGCGCCCGATGAGCGGACAGGCCACCCGCGGGCCGGGCCGGCCGCCCGGTCAGCGGATCGGCATCCCGGAGATCGCCCGGGCGATCACCAGCCGCTGGATCTCGCTGGTGCCCTCGAAGATCGAGTAGATCGCGCTGTCCCGGTGCATCCGCTCCACCGGGTACTCCCGGGTGAACCCGTTGCCGCCGAGGATCTGCATCGCCTGCGCGGTGACCCACTTGGCCGTCTCACCCGCGTAGAGCTTGGACATCGACCCCTCGGCCGCGGTGAACGGCTGGTTGTTGGCCGCCATCCAGGACGCCCGCCAGACCAGCAGCCGGGCCGCGTCGATCCGGGTCTTCATGTCGGCCAGCTGGAAGGCCACACCCTGGTTGTCGATGATCGGCCGGCCGAACTGCACCCGCGTCTTCGCGTAGTCCAGCGCCACCTCGTACGCGGCCCGGGCGATGCCGATCGCCTGCGCCCCGACGGCCGGGCGGGAGGCCTCGAAGGTGGCCATCGCCACGTTCCTGCCCTTTCCGCTCCGGGTGCCCTCGCGGGCCCGGGCCAGCCGCTCGTCCAGCTTCTCCTTGCCGCCGAGCAGGCAGTGGCCGGGCACCCGGACGGAGTCCAGCACCACCTCGGCGGTGTGCGAGGCGCGGATGCCGTGCTTCTTGAACTTCTGGCCCTGGCTCAGCCCGGCCGTGCCCGGCGGCACCACGAAGGAGGCCTGTCCGCGCGCGCCGAGCGCCGGGTCGACGGTGGCGACCACCACGTGGACGGCGGCGATCCCGCCGTTGGTGGCCCAGGTCTTGGTGCCGTTCAGCACCCACTCGTCGGCGGCCTCGTCGTAGACGGCCCGGGTGCGCAGCGCGGAGACGTCGGAGCCGGCGTCCGGCTCGGAGGAGCAGAACGCGGCCACCTTGACGTCGTCCGGGGTGCCGAACATCTGCGGCGCCCAGGTGCCGATCTGCTCGTCGGTGCCGTTGGCGAGCACCGCGACCGCGGCCAGCGTGGTGCCGACGATGGAGAGGCCGATGCCGGCGTCGCCCCAGAACAGCTCCTCCATCGCGATCGGGATGCCGACGCCGGAGGGGTCGAAGTACTGCTGGGCGTAGAAGTCCAGGGAGTAGATGCCGAGTTTGGCGGCCTCCTGGATGACCGGCCAGGGGGTCTCCTCGCGTTCGTCCCACTCGGCCGCGGCGGGGCGCATGACGTCGGCGGCGAAGCCGTGCAGCCAGTCGCGTACGGCGAGCTGGTCCGCGCCCGGGTCCAGCGAGAACGTGCTCATGATGCATACCTCCGATGAAGGGCCGGCCGCCGGGAGGCGGCCCGCGCCGGCGGCTGCCGGCGAGGCCACGCCGAGTGTTACCCCCGGTAACATCGAGGGAGTCTGCTACTGATTGGTAACTGATGTCAACGGCCCGACCGAGGAGCAGCGCATGTCTTCAGAGCCCCGCCGCGAGCAGCTGCTCAACGCCGCCGACCGGGTGATCCAGCGGGACGGCCCGGCCGCCAGCATGAACGCCATCGCCGCCGAGGCCGGGATCACCAAGCCGATCCTGTACCGCCACTTCGGCGACCGGAACGGCCTGATCGGGGCACTGACCGAGCGTCACACCAGCGGTCTGCTGGCCGCCGTCCGGGCCGCGCTCAGCGAGCCGCTGGAGCGCCGCGACCGGGTCGAGCACGTGCTGGACACCTACCTGGCCGGGATCGAGGCCCGCCCGCAGGTCTACCGCCTGCTCACCCACCCCGAACCCGGCGACCCGAGCGGCGCCGGCCACGCGCTCGCCCCGGCGCTGCGGCGGATCGCCGAGGAGATCACCCGCGCCGTCGAGAGCCAGGTCGACCTCGGCGCCGACCGTGAACTCCTCGCCGAGGCCTGGGGCCGGGGCATCACCGGCATGGTGCTGGCGGCCGGCGACTGGTGGCTGGAGACCAGACCGTGCTCGCGCACCCGGATGGTCCAGGCGCTCGCCGACCTGCTCTGGGGCCGCCTCGCGGCCGCCGCCGACCTGCCCACCGCCGTCCTGCCCGTCCCCGCCGCCGAGCCGCCGCCGGCCTGATCCTGCCGCCCCCGAGCCGCCGAACCCGGACCGGACCCTTGTGCGGTACACGACGATCCGGGCATCATCGGGCCCCACCCCCCCAGCCCGCGAGCTTCGGCCCGCGAGATCCTGCGAGGTCCCGATGCGCCTGCGCCGCACCGCCGTTGCCCTCCTGCTCGCCGCCACCACCGCCCTCGCCACGCCGCTCGCCGCCACCCCGGCGGCCGCGCAACCGGCGCCGCACCGGGCGGAGTTCCCCACCGGGACGGCCACCGCCCCGGACGGCCGCACCAGCCTCACCGACGCCACCGGCCGCCGGCTCCAGCTGCGCGGCTTCAACCTCGACAAGTACGCCGAGGCCACCGAGCAGGACGTCAGGTCCCTCGCGGAGCAGGGCTTCACGCTGATCCGGGTGGCCGTCTCCTGGACCAGGCTGGAGCCCGAACGCGGCCGCCTCGACCGGGCCGAGCTGGCCCGGCTGCAACGGCTGCTCGGCTGGGCCGACCGGTACGGCGTGCTGGCCCTGGTCGACTTCCACCAGGACGTCTACGGACCGAAGTTCGGCGGCGGCGACCGCGGCATCCCCGTCTGGGCCACCCGCGACGACGGCCTGCCGTTCACCCCGGACCCGGACGACTGGTTCGCCGGCTACTTCCAGCCCGCCGTCCAGGCCGCCTTCCGCCACCTCTACGACGACCCCGACCTGCGCGCCTGGCAGGCCGACTTCTACACCCGGCTGGCCCGCGAACTGCGCGGCCACCGCTCCCTGCTGGGCTACGACCTGTTCAACGAGCCGTTCGGCCCGGTGGACGGCGACCCGACCGACCCGGCGGTGCTGGCCGCCGCCTCCGCCGCCCTCGAACAGGGCCGGCTCGCCGACATGTACGACCGGCTGATCCGGGCCGTGCGCGCGGCCGACACCCGTGCCTGGCTCTTCGTCGAACCGACCGTCCTGGTCGGCCAGGGCGTGCCCACCCGGCTGCCCGGCTTCGCCGACCCGCGCCCCGGCGGCCCCCGACTCGGCTACGCGCCGCACTTCTACGACACCGCGGTCGAGTCCGGCGCCGACTGGGACGAGAACGGCGGCTTCGTCGAGAACTACACCGCCGCGATCACCGCCTACCCGGCCGCCCACCGGCTGCCGGTCCTGGTCGGCGAATGGGGGCCGCCCGACTCCCGCAGGCCGGGCAACACCCGGCTGGTCCGCCGGCAGGTCGCGGCCATGGACGGCTTCGCCGCCGGCTGGACCATGTGGTACTGGTGCCGGGGCAACGGCGGCTACTGCGCGCTCGATCCGGCCGGACGCCCCGCCCCCGGCGACGAACCCGTCTTCGGCCCCTACCCGACGGCGGTCGCGGGGACGGACGCGACCACCACCGCGACGCCGTCCGGCCACACCGTCCGCTGGACCGCCGACGGCACCGGCCGCAGCACCGAACTCGCCCTGCCCGCCGCCGCGTTCCCGGCCGGCGTGCGGATCGCCGTCACCCCGGCCGGCGCCCGGGTCGACCTGGCCCACGTCGTGCGGGTGGATGTCGCCGAGCGTGAACGAGATGGCCGCACCGCGGTCCACGGCCGTGCGCGGGCCGATGATCCGCAGGTC
>NZ_JBHJUK010000020.1:60832-88010 GCF_042266225.1 Kitasatospora sp. NPDC056181 | reverse complement strand
GGGTGGGAGGGTCAGCCGGCGGTCGCACCCGGCCGTCGCACCCGTGGCTGTGGTGCGGGCGGGACGGTCGCTCAGGTCGCGGTCGCCGACTGCTGGGCCGAGGTCGTCGTGCCCGTGGCCGTCGTCGTGCCCGTGACCGTGGTCGTCGCTGAAGCCGTGGCTGTAGCCGTGGTCGTAGCCGTGGTCGTAGCCGTAGCCGTAGCTGTCTTCGCGGTCGTCGTCGTGGACGGTGTCACGGTCACCGTGGGCTTGCCGGACGAGGGCGGCGGCGAGGACGACGAGGTGCCGGCGGAGGACTTCGACGAGGAGGCCGACGTCGAGCCGGTGCTCGCCGAGGACGACGGCCCGGACGGCGAGCCGGAGGAGTGGGTGGCCGAGCCGGAGCCGGAGGTGGAGCCCGAGGTGGAGGCCGATCCGGAGCCCGAGGTGGAGGCCGAGGTCGAGGCCGAGGTGGACCCCGACACCGAGGCGGACGGCGTGGCGGGCTTCATCGGCTCGGCCGGCGGAATGCCCGGCGCCAGCTCCTTCGGCGGCTGGACCGGCCGGTCCTCCACCTTGACCTGTCCCGTCACCCGGGCGAACCAGCCGCCGGTGGAGACGTTCACCAGGATGAACTCCTTCACCGGCTGCGGCGCCGGCACCACGACGACCAGCGTGGACGGGTGGAAGCCCGCCCAGGAGGTGCCGGTGTACTTGGCGTCGGTCACCAGGGTCGGCGGTCCCAGCGGATTGCCGCAGGCGCACCGCACCCGGGGAACGCCCTGCGCGTCCACCAGGACGGAGGTGCCGGCCTGCAGGACGGACTGGTAGGCGACCGACGCACCGCCCTTGTAGGCGTGGTTGGTCACCCGGGTGTCCACCCGCAGGTAGGCCGAGGTCAGCGAGCGCAGGTAGGCCGGAATGTCCGCCTGGCTGATTCCCTGGGCGGACGCCCAGGCCCGTCCGGTGTCCCCGGTCGACGTCATCGAGATCAGCCGGTCGACGTCGCAGGCCGGTTTGGACATCGAGCCCGCGTACAGCCCGGCCGACGAGCCCTGCACGCTGTGGATGCCGGTCGGCGAGGCCGCGGCGGTGGTCTTCGTGCTGCCGCCCGGACTGGCGGGAGCGGCCGACGTCGGCTGCGGGGCGGTGACGCCGGTGGTTTCCACCGACTGGGTGAACGGCGCCGGACCCTGGTCGGACGGCGTCTGCAGCGCCACCTCGTTGGCGGCCGGGATGGCGTCGCTCGCCCCGCCGTTCTTGCCGTTGCTGTTGATGATCAGCACCGCCGCCAGGACGGCCAGCGCGGCGGTGCCCGCGGCCAGCGCCAGCTTCCTGCCGGAGCGCCACCACGGCGTCGGACGCCCACCGGACGGCCCGCCCGGTGCGCCGCCGGAAGGAGCGCCCGGGCCTGAGGGCCCGGACGGGGGAACGGACGGCGGGCCCGACGGCGGGCCTGAGGGCGGCCCGGAGAGCGGTCCGGACGGCGGGCCCGAGGGCGGTCCGGACGGCGGTCCGGACGGGGGCGGTTGGGAACTCATCGAGGCTCCGTTTCGCAGGCTGCCGGCGAAACGACCGGCACAGAAGGCTCCTGCCACTGGCTTCCATTTCTGCCCCCGCCGACCGGACGCCGCAACACCAGGTGGCGCCACCGTCGCCGTCCGCGCGCGGCGTCGTCCCCGTCGGTTCGTGGCGCTTCCGCCCACCGACCTCCGTCCGTGGCACCGTCGCCTCCATCGGCGGCGACACCGCCCGGCTGCCCGCACGCGCCGTCGCCGTCCGCCTGCTGCGTGGCTGCCTGCACGCGCCGTCGCCGTCCGCCTGCTGCGCCGTCGCCGTGCGTACGCAGCGCGCGGCGGACCGTCCTGGGTGAACCTGGTCTCAGACGCGAGGGGGGCACCCGAGTCCACGAGGAGCCCCCATGCACCCGGAGCCCCCCACCGCGGCGGCGGGACCGCCCGGCGCCCTGCGCGGCTGGCTGGACGCGCTCGCGGTCGTCCTCGCCGGGCTCGCCGCGATGGCGGCCGTCGCCGCGCTCGGCCTCTGGGCGGCCGGCGCCGACGCGCTGCCGGGCGGCGGCTTCCCGTCGGTCCTGGCCGCCACGCTGGCACTGGCCGTCGGCGGCACCGTCCAACTCGACGGGGGCGCCGGCTTCTTCGCCCACGTGGACGCGGGCATCACCGCGATGCCGCTGACCGTCGGCCTGATCGGCGCGCTGGTCATGACCGAGGTGTTCCTGCGCCAGCTGCGGTTCCGGGCCGTCGCCCACGGCGGTGAACTGCTCGGCCGGGTCGCCCGGACGGCGGCCGTCTGGGTGGTGGCGCTCGCGCTGCTCACCGTCGGCGCCCGGCACACGTTCGCCGTCCCGCTCGGTAACGACCTCGTCGAGCAGCTCGGCGGCGCCCTCGGCCTGGCCCCCGAGGTCGGCTTCCACGCCGAGGCGGCGAGCACCATCGGCCTCGGGCTGCTCTGGCTGCTGGTCGTCCTGGCGGCCGCCTTCGCCGTCTCCCGCCGGGCGCCGCTGCCGAGGGCCCTGGTGCCGTTCCAGCAGGCCGTCCGCCCGGCCGCGTTCGCGATGCTGCTGGTACTGCTCGCCTACGTGGCGATCGGGGTGGTGGCGGGCCTGCTGACCGCCGCCGTGCACGGCAACGCGCGGGAGACGATGGCCGTGCTCCTGCTGGCCCTGCCCAACCTGGTCTGGCTGGCGTTCGGCGTCGGGCTCGGCGCCGAATGGCACGGCCACCTGGCCGGCGCGGTGGGTCTTCCGGTGCCGAAGTCGCTGGCCGCGGTGCTCCGCGCACCGGACGGCCAGGAGGCCACCGTCAGCCTCGGCACCCTCGCGGAGCAGGACGCCCGCGCCTGGTGGCTGCTGCCGCTGGCCGCCGTGCTGATGCTCGCGGCCGGGTTCCTCACCGCGTACCGCTCGCCGCGTGGTGTCCGGGTCTGGCGGCACGCCGTCCGGCTGGGCGCGGCGGCGGCCGTCACGATGCTGCTGGTGGGCGTCTGGACCCGGGTGTCCGCCGACTACGGGCTCTCGGTGCTGGGCGTCGGCGTCGGCGAGGGCGGGCTCGGCGACCTCCTCGGATCCGTCCTCGGCGGGAGCAACCCGCTGGCCGGCCTCGGCGGCGGCTCGCTCTCGCTCAGCGCGCAGCTCTGGGTGGCCGTCCCGCTGGCGGCGGGGTGGGGGCTGGTGGCGGGGTGGCTGGGCGGCCTGCTGGCGGCGGGGCTGGGGCGGCCCGGCGAGGTGAAGAGCCCCTAGCGCTGCCCGGAGCGGCCCGGCCCTGAGCGGCTCGGGTCGGGTCGGCTCGGAGGGGGCCGGCGGGGCTCGGAAAGCGGAACGGCTCGGAGAACGGAGCAGCTCAGAACAGGTCGGCGATCAGGACCACCGCCGGGGGGACCGCCTGGCCGAGGGCGCCGCGCCAGAGCCTGGGCTCGGAGACGAAGAGCGTGATCCCGCCGGCGATCATGAACGCGCTCACGTAGGTGATCAGCGCGCGGCCGGTCGTCTCGTGCCCGGTGTGCAGGGCGGTGACCCCGACGCCGAGGCCGAGCGCGAGGAACAGGTTGTAGAAGCCGACGTTGAAGCGCCAGAGCCGGACCTCGGGCGCGTCCGCCGTGCTGCCGGTGAGCATGTAGCGGACCCGGGGATGCCCGTAGAGGAAGCTCTCCAGCGGCCACACGATCACGTGGATCGCTGCGGCGAGCAGGGCGAAGAGCTGGCTGACGGCGTTCATGAGGGCTCCGCGTTCGGGGGAGGGGCTCGGGCCGGGCGGGTTCAGTGCTGAGGCGGGCGGACGACCGGGGCCGCCCAGGGCGGGGGCTCGGGGACGACGGGCGGTTCGGTCGGACCGGACGAACCGATGACCGGGACGACCTGGGTCGGCGGGCCGCCCGAGCGCCACGCCTCGCCGGGCCCGGCGCCGGCGCCGGCGGCGATCGCGGCCCGCAGTTCGGCGATGAACTGGAGACAGTCGGCGTACCGCTGTTCGGGGGCCTTGGCGAGCGACCTGGCCACCACGGCGTCCACGGCGGGGGACAGGTCGGGGCGGTGGTCGCGCAGGGTGGGCGGCGGGTCGTTGAGGTGGGCCCAGAGCAGCGCGAGATCGCTCTCGCGGCGGAACGGCGGCGCCCCGGCCAGCATCTCGAACACCACGCAGCCCAGGCCGTACTGGTCGCAGCGGCCGTCCAGCGGCCGGCCGGAGATCTGCTCGGGCGCGGCGTAGTCCAGGGTGCCGACGATCTGGCCGACACTGGTCAGCCCGCTGAGCGAGAGCGACTTCTTGGTCAGCCCGAAGTCCGCCAGGTAGAGGTGTTCGGGGTGTTCGCTGTCCGTCCCGGCGGCGACCAGCACGTTGCCGGGCTTCACGTCCCGGTGGACCAGGTCGCGGTCGTGCGCGGCGTCCAGGGCCGAGGCGATCTGCAGCGCCAGCCGGGCGGCCCGCTCGGCCGCGAACGGGCCGCCGCGGTTCATCAGGCCGCGCAGGTCGCCGCCCTGGACGTAGCGCATCGCGATGAACAGGATGCCGTCGGCCTCGCCGGCCTGGAACACCGGGATGATGTGCGGATGGTCGATCGCGGCGGCGGCCTCCGACTCGTGCATGAACCGCTGCCGGAACACCTCGTTGCGGGCCAGCTCGGGCGCCAGCAGCTTCACCGCCACCGTCCGGCCCAGCCGCAGGTCCTTGGCCCGGTAGACGACCGCCATGCCGCCCCGGCCGATCTCGGCCTCCAGCCGGTAGCCGGCCACCTGGCGGCCGACCATGCCGGACGGCAGGCTGGGGGAGCTCTCCGGCTCGCGCGGGGAGCGGGCGGACTTCGTGCCGGGCAGGTGCGTGCTGTCACCGGATTCGGCGCGGCGCGGTTCCGTACCGCCGGGCGCTGCGTCGTCGGGCTGCGAACCGCTGGGCTCTGCGTCGCCGGGTTCCGAACCGCTGGGCTGCGAACCGCCGGGCTCTGCGTCGCCGGGGCTCGCGTCGCGGGGTGCGGGGCGGCGGGGCTCCGTGCCACCGTGCTCCGTGCCGCCGGGCTCCGTGCCACCGTGCTCCGCCTCGGTGCCACCGTGCCCTGCCTCGCCGGGCTCGGGGTGGCGCGGGTTCGGTCCGTCCGACCGGTCCGGGGGGATCACGGCTCACCCGTCCGGGTCGGCTCGTACGCGCCGGGCGGGGCGGGCGGCGCCGCCTGCGGGCGCCCGGCGACCGCGTAGGTCTGCAGCTGGAGGCCGTCGCAGTAGCACCAGCGGTCGTGCACCGGGTCGAACACCCAGAGCTCCTCGCCGTCGATCACCAGCCCGATCCGCAGGCCGCGTGACCGGTCCCGGAACGTCTCCAGGTCGCTGCTGCCGGCGGCGAGGTCCTCCAGCAGGGAGCGGTAGCGGGTCAGGGCCCCCTCGGCCTCGGCCAGCGCCGGGCGCGGGTCGGCCGTGCGGGCGGGCGGGCCGAGGGCGCCCGGCGGCGCCTCGGGGAGGGAGACCAGGAGCCGGCCGTCCACCCAGGTGGACCAGCCGTTGGAGCAGAGCACCTGCCCCCAGTCGCCCTGCCGGCCGATCAGCCGGACCGGCAGCAGCGGGTCCAGCGGGGTGGAGGGCCGACCCGGGTCCGGCGCCGCCCAGGTGGCCATCCCGCCCGGCGGGGCGACGTGGGTCGGGCGGAACTCGAACTCGTCCATGGGCGGCTGCCTGTCTCCCGGCTGCTTGTCGCAGGGCTGCTTCCGGTGTTCCCGATGCTCGCGCTACTTCCGCATGATCGCCGGCTCCTGCCGGCGCAGCAGTGCCAGCACGGCGACGCCCAGCACCGCCGAGAGGCCCACCAGCATGCCCATGCAGCGCAGCCAGCGGGTGCGGTCGGGGCGGAACAGCGGGTCGGCGGTGATCGCGGTCGGGAAGACCGTGTGCAGGTCGATGGTCTGGGCCATGGCGGCCAGACCCCAGCGCGACGGCACCAGCCAGGCGAACTGCTCCAGACCGGGAACCCCGTGCAGCTTCAGCATGGCGCCGCTGAAGACGATCTGCACCACCGAGAGGAGCACCAGCATCGGCATGGTGGCCTCCTCCTTGCGGACCAGCGCCGAGACCAGCAGTCCGAGCATCATCGCCGAGAAGGAGAGCAGCGCCACGGCCAGGATCAGCTCGGCCAGCGGCGGCAGCACGACGCCGCTGTGCACCCGCACCCCCGTGGCCAGCGTGGGGCTGAGCTCGACCCCGGCGAGACCGACGGTGGTCAGCACGCCCGCCTGCACCACCGTGATCGTGCCGAGCACCACCACCTTGGAGACCAGGTACGCCGATCTGGACAGCCCGACCACCCGTTCGCGCTGGTAGATCGGCCGTTCCTTGACGATCTCGCGGACGGCGTTGGCGGAGCCGGTGAGCAGCCCGCCGATGCAGAGCGTGAGCACCACGTTGATGGCGTTCTCGGAGGTGATCCGGGAGCCGGCCATGGCCCGGCACATGACGCCGATGATGAACGGCAGGGCGATCATCACGGTGAGGAAGAGCCGGTCGGCGGCCAGCACGGCGGTGTAGCGGCGGACCAGGGTGGCCAGTTGGGACGCCCAGCCCTGCGGCTTCTCCGGACCGATCGGGCTCCCGCCGGCCGGGGCGGCGTACGGGGCGGGGACGGCCGGCAGCGCGCCGGCGGCCACGTACCGCTGGTACTGCGGGGACTCCCGGAACCGGCGCTGCCAGGCGGCGTGGTCCTCGCTCTCGAACGCCTCGAAGGCCTCCGGCCACTCGGTGTAGCCGAAGAACTCCAGCGCCTCGTCGGGCGGGCCGTAGTAGGCGGTCCGGCCGCCGGGGGCCAGCACCAGCAGCCGGTCGCAGACGGACAGGCTCAGCACGCTGTGGGTGACCACGACGACCGTGCGGCCGTCGTCGGCGAGGCCGCGCAGCATCGTCATGACCGAGCGCTCCATGCCCGGGTCGAGGCCGGAGGTCGGCTCGTCGAGGAAGAGCAGCGAGGGCTTGGTGAGCAGCTCCAGGGCGACGCTGACGCGTTTGCGCTGGCCGCCGGAGAGGCTGGAGATCACCAGGTCGGCCCGGCTCTCCAGGCCGAGTTCGCGGATCACCTCGTCGACCCGGGCCTCGCGTTCCTCCCTGCTGGTGTCGCCGGGGAACCTTAATTCGGCCGCGTAGGAGAGGGCGCGGCGGACGGTGAGCTGGGTGTGCAGGATGTCGTCCTGCGGCACCAGGCCGATCCGGCGGCGCAGTTCGGCGTAGTCGCGGTAGAGGTCGCGGCCGTCGTAGAGGACGGTGCCCTCGTCGGCGGGGCGCAGCCCGGTCAGGGCGTTGAGCAGGGTGGACTTTCCGGCGCCGCTCGGCCCGGCCACCGCGAGCAGGGCCTTCTCGGCGAGCGGGAAGCCCACGCCGTCGAGCAGCACCCGGTGGTCGGGACCGACCCGGACCACCAGGCCCTGGACGTTGAGCGAGATCTCGCCGGTGTCGGTGTACTCGACCAGTTCGTCGCCGGACAGGCAGAGCGCGGAGTGGCCGATGCCGACGATGTCGGCCGGGCCGACGGGGGCCCGGTCCACCGGACGGCCGTTGAGGTAGGTGCCGTTGTGGCTGGACAGGTCGACGATCTCGTGGCCGCCGTCGGGGAGGGTGCGCAGTTCCGCGTGGTGGCGGGAGACCACCAGGTCGTCCAGGACGAGGTCGTTGTCGCCCGCCCGGCCGATCCGCACCGTCCGTCCCGGCAGCCGGATGATCGCGCTGGGTGCGCGGAAGACGCCCGAGGCCTGCGGGGCGATCAACGACGGCCGTTCGCCGACGGCGGGCGCGGGCAGGCCGGCGAAGCTCGCGGACGGGCCGTCGGCCGGATCGCCGAACCGCAGCCGGGTGCCCGGGCCGACGTCCTCCTGCCGGATCCGGCGGCCGTCGGTGAAGGTGCCGTTGGTGCTGCCGACGTCCTCCAGGAGCCAGTGGCCGGCGGCGGCGCGCAGCACGGCGTGGTGCCAGGAGACCCGGGGGTCGTCCAGGACGATCTCGCTGGTCGGGTCGCGGCCGACGTGGTAGGCCCGGCCCGGGTCGATCAGCTGCGAGTCCGAGTCGGTGACGAGTACCAGTGGCGGCGCGTCGGGTGCGCCTGCGCGCTCTCCCATGCCTGGGATTCTAGTCCGGACGGGCGGGCGCAGCAGGGCGGGACCGCGGTGTGCACCGTCGTGGCCAAGGCGGGGTGACCTGTGGCGGGCTGGGCGTGCGGGCGTCGGCCGGCACCGCGTGGGGGCGGTGGCAGGCACAGCGTGCGGACCGTGGCGGGCACAGCGTGCGGGCAGTGGCGGGACCGAAAAATTGGACTGGACCACTGGATCGGCGCCGGGCCGCTGCCCTATCGTTCGGGGTGCCGCCCCGCCGTCCGTGGGTGCCGCCCTGTCATTTGCCTTGCACGGCTCCTTCTGCCGTGCACGACTCCTTGCGAGCCCCGGGGATGGACACATGAGCGTCTGGCCGCAGTTGCGCGACTCCCGGCTCGTCCGGGCCGGCCGGGCCCCCGGGACGATCCTGCGCTGCGGGCTGATGGACACCATGCTGGCCGACCTCTCCGTCTCGGTCGTCCTCTTCTTCGAGCAGGCGCTGGACGAGGACCGGCTCGCCGCCGGGCTGGCCCGGGCGCTGGAGCGGGTCCCCGTGTTCGCCGGACGGCTGCGCACCGTCGACGGCGCCCTGGAGGTGGTCTGCGACGACTCCGGTGTCCCGGTGGACGGTTACGACGTCGACGGCACCCTCGCCGAGGCGATGGGCCGGCTCACCTCGGCCGGCGCGCAACTCGTCGACCCGGTGGACGCCCCCGCCGCGCGGGCCGGCGGCGTCCCGCTGCTGACCGTGCGGCTCACCCGGCCCTCCGCCGGCGGCACCGTGCTCGGCTGCTCCTGGCACCACGCGATCGGAGACCTGCAGAGCTTCATGCTGCTGATGCACGCCTGGTCCGCCGCGGTCGAGGGCGAGGAGCTTCCCGAGGCCGAGCTGATCGAGGATCAGGACGCGATGCTCGACGGCCTGTTGCCCGCCGAGGACTGCGGCCGGCCGGGATTCCGGGTGCCCTCGCCGGTCGAGGCCGCCGCCCTGGCCTGCGAGGTGGCGGCCGGGCCCCGGGCCAACCGGACCGTCCAGATCTACTTCGGCGACGACGAAATCGCCCGGATGCGTGCGGACTTCGAGAAGGAGGCGGGTCGGCGTCTCTCCTCGGGCGACGTGATCTGCGCCCATGTCGTCTCGGTCGTCCGCGAGTTGGACGGCGACCGGGAGGAGCGCCGGCTGACCGTCCCGGTCAACGCGCGCCGCCCGCTCGGCCTGCCGGCGTCCCTGGTGGGCAACCTGCTCAGCGAGGTCCACCTCGCGCAGGTACCGGAGGACGGGCCGGCCGCACTCGCCGCCGCCCTCCGGACGGCGGTCGAGGACTTCACCGGGGAGCACCTCAACCTCCGTTCCAACCTGGCCTTCCTGGAGTCGCTCGGACGCGACCGGCTGCGCGACTGCGTGCCGCTCGGCTTCGACCCGGAGCAGCGCCGGTTCAGCTTCTCCAACTGGAGCCGGTTCGGGGCGTACCGGATCCGCTTCCAGGGCTGCCGGCCGGTGTTCTTCAGTCCGGCCGCCAACTACCCGCTGCCGTGGGTCTCCTGGACGGTCGAGGGCTTCCACGGCACCGGGCTGCTCACCACCGTCGTGCTCCCGGCCCGGCTGGCCGCCCGGCTGCGCGGTGCCGAGGGCCGGGCCGCGCTGCACCGCCACCGCGACCCGGCGGACGTGCTGCCGGCGGTGGCCGCCACGGTTCCCAAGGTGCTCTGAAAGGCGCGCTGAGCGGCGTTGGGTGGCGTACCGGTTGGCTTCGGGAGGCGTGTCGGGAGGCGTGTCGGGTGGCGCCCGGGGCGGGCCGCCCGGGGTCATGCCGGGAGCGGGCCCCGGGTCATGCCGGAGGGGGACGGCCGCCACCCGGCCGTCCCCCTCCGCCCTCCCGGTCCGATCAGGCCGGGAAGGCCTCCTCGATCGCCGTCCAGAGCTGCACCCGGGCCCGCAGGGCGAGGCGGACGGTCTCCGCGCAGGCGGCCCACTTGGCGTCGTCGTCGCCGTTGAGGTCGATCAGCATCTGCATCGCCATCGGCGTGTGCTGCTCGCCGTCCACCTCGATGTGCCGGGCGAGGTAGTCCTTGAAGACGGTCAGCGCGCCGTCCGGGTCCTCGATCTTGATGACCTGCGCGAACATGTCGGGGATGAGGTCCTCGCGGCCGAACGCGAAGGCGGCGGCGCGGCAGTGGACCGGGGCGTTCTCGATGATCTCCCAGGTGGTCGAGGTGAAGTCCACGGCGGCCTGCGGAACCCCGGCGCCCTTCAGCGCCTCGGGGACCGCGGTGCCCGAGCGCAGCAGCCCCAGGAAGTCCTCGACCGGCTTGGGGTCGGCGCCGGCCTGCCGCATGCCCTCGACGTACAGCTCGAAGTGGCTGGTGTAGCCCTCGCCGAGCTCGTCGCTCTCCTCCACCAGGACGATCTCGTTGATCAGCCGTCGGCTGGCGGTCGGCCCGTTCGGCACCCACGGCACCTCGACGCTCGTCAGCTCGCGCTGGAGGCTCTTGAGCAGTGACATGAAGTCCCAGACCGCGAAGACGTGCCGGTCCAGGAAGGTGCGGACCCGCCCGATGCTGTTCAGGCCGCCGTAGACGGTGTGGCCGACGACCTCGCGGCGCAGTGGGTCGATGGCCTGCTGGAGGCTGCTCAGGCCGGGGTGCGAACGGTCCCAGTGGTAGCGGTTGGTGGACATGTGGGGCTCCTCACGGGGGAAGGGGCTGGTGCGGGGTTGGTGCTGGTTCGGGTCGGGTGCCGGGTGGGGCGGGCTACTTCATGACGGCGCGCAGGGCGTGCCGCAGCTGTTCCCGGCCGGGCTGGAGGGCGCGGTCGAGGGCGGGGGCGAAGGGGAGCACCGCGCCGTCCGGGCGGGTGACCCGGCGCGGCGGGGCGGTCAGCCGCATCTCCTCGGCGGCGGTGGCCAGCACCTCGGCGCCGATGCCGCAGCTGCGGTTGGAGTCGTCGACGACCACCAGCCGGCCGGTGCGCTCCAGCGAGGCGGCCAGTGCCTCCCAGTCGAAGGGGTGGAGGGTGCGGGGGTCGAGCACCTCGACGGAGATCTCGTCGGCCAGTTCCCCGGCGACCGCCAGTGCGTCGTGCACCAGGTGGCCGACGGCGACCAGGGTGACGTCGGTGCCCTCCCGGTGCACGCGCGCCGAGCCGAGCGGGATCGGCGCCAGTTCCCAGGTGACGGTCTCGCGGACGGGCAGCGCCGCGGCCGGTGCGAACACGATGACCGGGTCGGGGTCGCGGACGGCCGAGCGGAGCAGACCGTAGGCGTCGGTCGGGGTGGCGGGCACGACGGTCTTCACCCCGGCGTGGGCGAACAGGCTGTACGGGTGGTCGGAGTGCTGGCCGGCCCAGCCGTCGCGGGAGCCGGAGCCCGGGACCAGGCAGGTCAGCGGGACGCCCGCCTGGCCGCCGGTCATCAGGGAGAACTTGTGGGCCTGGTTGACGAGTTGCTCGAAGACGAGGAAGAGCAGCGAGGGGATCTGGAACTCCAGAACCGGGCGGTGGCCGGCCAGGGCCGCACCGATCGCCATCGCGGTGAAGGCCTGTTCGGAGAGCGGGGTGTCGACGATCCGCTCCGGTCCGAAGCGGTCGAGCAGCCCGAGGGTCGGACCGGCCAGGCCGGCACCGATGTCCTCGCCGAAGACGCAGACCGCGGGGTCGGCGGCGAGTTCGTCGGCCAGCGCCCGGTTGAGCGCCTTGGTGTAGGAGAGCCTGGTCATCCCACCGCCCCCGCCCGCGGCTGCCGCCCGTCGGCGTACAGGTACGTCAACGCGCCTGCCGGGTCCGGGTGTTCGGAGGCGAGTGCGAACCGCTCGGCCTCCGCGAGCTCGGCGGCCACCTCGGCGTCCAGTTCGGCCGCGCGGGCGTCGCCGATCGCGGCGGCGGCCCGGGGCAGCGGGTCGCGGGCACGCCAGGCGTCCACCTCCTCCGCCGTGCGGTAGTGCAGCTTCATCCGCCGCTCCATGGTGTGGTGGCCCTCGAAGCGGTAGGTGCGGCACTCCAGGAAGCCGGGGCCGCCGCCGGTGCGCGCCCGGTGCACGGCCTCCTCGGCCGCTGCCCGGACGGCCTCGGTGTCCATCCCGTCGACCGTCACCGCCGGGATGCCGAAGGCGGCGGCGCGGCCGACCGCGCTGCCGGCGACCGCGGTGGCGGCGGGCAGCGTGGTCGCGTAGCCGTTGTTCTCGCAGACGAAGACCACAGGCGCCCGCCACATCGCGGCCAGGTTGAGCGCCTCCAGCAGCACGCCCTGGTTGAGCGCTCCGTCGCCGAAGAAGGAGACCGCCACCGTGCCGTCGCCGGCCTGCCGGGCCGCCCAGGCGGCGCCGACCGCGATCGGCGCGCCGGCGCCGACGATGCCGTTGGCGCCCAGGATCCCCAGCGAGAGGTCGGCGGCGTGCATCGAGCCGCCCCGCCCCTGGTTCAACCCGTCGACCCGGCCCGCCAGTTCGGCCAGCAGCCGATGCGGCTCGGCGCCCCGGGCGAGCACGTGGCCGTGGCCGCGGTGGGTGGAGGTGAGCCGGTCGCCGCGGCCCAGCGCGGCGCAGACGCCGACCGCGACGGCCTCCTGCCCGATGTAGGGGTGGATGCCACCGGTGATCACCCCTGACTTCACCAGGCGGAGCGCCAGCTCCTCGAAGCCGCGGATCAGCCGCAGCATCCGGTACCGCTGCGCGGGGCTGCCGAGAGGGGCGACGGGCGTGAGTGGCGTGACGGGTGCGAGCGGCGCACCGGGGACGAGTGGCGCGGCGGGTGCGAGCGGCGCGGCGGGCGTCCGGGTCGGCGCCGTCACCGTGCTCCCCGCCAGAGCGTCGGGCAGATGTCCGGGTCGGTGTAGTCGGGACGGCCGTCGGCGGTGCGGCGGACCACCACGTCGTGGTTGTAGACCACCGTGCCGCCGTCCGGCCGGGTGGCCCTGCGGTACGTGTTGGCGCCGTCCTGGAGGTGCAGCGAGACCGCCCGGCGGGGCGTGGCGGCGAGGTTGGGGCCGCTGCCGTGATAGGTGCGGCAGTGGTGGAAGCTCACGTGCCCGCGCGGGATCGGCATCGGCACCTTGCGGACCTGCTGCCCGTTGAAGCGGGCGTTCTCCGCCAGGAGCTCCTCCAGCTCGGACCGGTCGCGGTGGGCGAAGTGCCGGGTGGAGTCCTCGCCGGAGTCCAGCTCGCGCCAGCGGTGGCTGCCGTCGATCATGGTGATGGTGCCGTTCTCCTCGTGGCAGTCGTGGAACGGCAGGAACGCGGTGAGCATCCGCTCGGAGGACGAGGTCTGCCAGTAGTGCTTGTCGAAGTGCCAGGGCACCTGGTTGCTCGGCTCCTCGGGGACCGGCGGCTTGTAGATCAGCGTCGCCTGGAAGACCCGGATCTCCTCGGCCTCGGCGAGCAGCGCGGCGACGGCGCCGAGCAGCGGCTTGCGCAGGATCGCGCCGATCGCGTCGCTCTCGAAGTGCACGTAGTCGTTGTGCCGCTGGACCGGGCCGTGCGAGGGCTCCCAGGAGGCCAGGTGCGGCGGGCGGACGGGCAGTTGGCGGTCCCGGTGGCCTTCGTAGTACTTCTCGGTGGCGGCCTGGAGCGTGTCCAGCTCCTCGTCGCTGAACAGCCGGCGGGAGAGGTACCAGCCGTGTTCGAGGTAGCCGGCCACCTCCTCGGGGGTGGGCAGCAGCGCGCTCTCGGCCTCGGTGAGCTGGAACTCCGTCGCAGTGGTCATGAGTTGTGGCCTCCTTCGGGCGGTCGGGGGTGGTTCAGGCGGAGGCGACGGCGTTCTGGCGCTCGACGGCCTCGTACAGCGCCTTGATGTTGGCGGTGCCGAAGGTGCCCGCGCCCTGGCGCTCGATCAGCTCCAGGAAGTACGTCCGGCGCGGGTGGGTGGAGCGGGCGAAGATCTGGAACAGCTGCCCGCCGTGGTCCTGGTCGACCAGCACGTCGAGTTCGCGCAGCGTCCCGACCGGGATGGCCGTGCCGCCGAGCCGCTCGGCCAGCGCGTCGTAGTAGGCGCCCGGGGTGCTGAGGAACTCCACGCCGCGGCCGCGGATGGTCCGGACGGCGGTGGCGATGTCGTCGGTGCGGAACGCCAGGTGCTGGACGCCGGCGCCGCCGTGGTCGGCGAGGAAGGTGTCGATCTGGCCGGGGCGGCGGCCGGTGTCGGGCTCGATCAGGGTGAAGGTGACCTCGCCGGAGGCGCTCTGTACGACGCTGGAGTCCATCGCCTGCTCGCCGACCTCGATGTACTCGCCGAAGATCCGGTGCAGGCCGAGCGCGGCCTCGCAGAACCGCACCGCGGGTGCCAGCTCGCCGGCCGGGACGCAGATCGCGGCGTGGTCGAGGGCCTCCAGCAGGGTGCCGGTGCCGGTGCCGGTGGCGGTGGCGGTGGCGGTGGCGTCGGCGTCGGCGTTGGCGGACCGGGACCCGGCCGAGCCGTGACCGCGCTGCGGCTCCTGCCCGCTCGCCGGCTCCTGCCCGGCCTGCGGGTCCTGCCCGGCCTCCGGCGGCTGGGGCACGAACCGCAGGGCCAGGTCGCCGAAACCGGCCACCAGGCGGCCGTCGCGATCCAGCACGCGGGCGCCGTGCCGCTCGGCGCGCTCCAGCGAGGCCTGCGGGTCGGTGCAGCCGAGCGCGATGACCGCGACGCCGTCGCCGTGCCGGGCGACGTACTCGGCGACCGGGTGGGCGGGGTCGGCGGCCGAGAGCAGGTGCAGCCGGATGCCGCCCTGGCGCAGGTGGACGGCGCGCACGCCGCCGGGTGCGGTCGCTCCGGGCCCCTCGGGCACGCCCCGCTCGGCATGGGACTCGCGGGCGACGGACCCCTCGGGGCCGGACTCGATAACGGCGGACTCGCGAGCGACGGACTCCTCGGGTGTGAAGCCGAAGTCGGCGCAGAGGCCGGCCGCGGCCTTGTCGGCGTCCGCGCAATGGAACTCGACATGGGTGATGGACTGGATGGGCAACGGGATCTCCCCGGAAGTGGCGAAGGACGAGTGGCTGGGTGCGTGGTCGGGGCACGACACGGCCGAACGCGGCCGGTCCGGGTGCTAGTCGGCGGACCTGGCCGACCTGGTGGACGCCGGGCCGAAGACCAGGCTCACGTTGTGGCCGCCGAAGGCGAAGGCGTTGCTCAGGGCGGCCCGCAGCGGAACGGACCGGGCGCCGCCCCGGACGTGGTCGAGCGCGCAGGCCGGGTCGGGATCGGTCAGGTTCACCGTCGGCGGCAGCACGCCCCGGGCCACGGCGAGCGCGGTGACGGCCGCCTCCAACGCCCCTGCCGCGCCGAGCAGATGACCGGTTGCACCCTTGGTGGAGCTGACCGCGGGGCCGTGCTCGCCGAAGACGGCGCGCAGTGCGGCGGTCTCGGCGACGTCCCCCAGCCTGGTGCCCGTGCCGTGTGCGTTGACGTAGCCGATGTCGGACGGCGCCAGGCCCGCGCAGGCGAGCGCGGAGCGCATCGCGTCGGCGGCTCCCTCGCCGTCCGGGCGCGGCATCGTCGGGTGGTGGGCGTCGGTGGACGCCCCCCAGCCGGTGAGGTCGGCGTAGCCGGCCGCCCCGCGGGCGTCCGCGTGCCCGGCCCGCTCCAGTACCAGTACGGCGCTGCCCTCGCCCAGTACGAAGCCGTTGCGGCGGGCGTCGAACGGCCGGCTGGCCTGCTCAGGGTCGTCCCAACCGGACGACAGGGCGCGGGCGTTGGTGAAAGCGGAGGCGATCGTCGGGTGAAGGGAAGACTCGCTGCCGCCGCAGACCACCACGTCGGCGTCGCCGGCCCGGATCAGCCGCAGTCCCTCGGCGACGGCCTGGGCACCGGCCGCGCAGGCCGTCACGATCGCCGAACTGAAGCCCCGGATGCCGTGCTTGATGGCGATCCGGGCGGCGGCCATGTTGGAGAGCATGCCGGGGAGCAGGTACGGGGTGACGCCGGGCCGACCGCGCTCCAGCCGGCGGTGCGACTGCTGCTCGAAGGTCTCCAGCCCGCCGCCGCCGGTGGCCAGCACGACGGCGGTGCGGCGCGGGTCGGCGTCCCGGCCCACGACCAGGCCGGCGTCGGCGAGCGCGTCGTCGGCGGCCGCCAGGGCGAGCAGCACGAACCGGTCCACGCAGCGGGCCTCGGTGGGTGGCAGCACCTCGCGCCCGTCCACGGCCGGGGCGAGCCCGGCGGCGGTGAGCCAGCCGTGCGCGGCGTGGCCCTCCGGCAGGGCGCGGATGCCGGAGCGGCCGGCGGTCAGCGCCCCGAAGACCTCGGCGGGCGTGCGGCCGACCGGCGTGACCAGGCCGATGCCGGTGACCACGGCGGCCGGCCGGCCGCTGTCGTGGCCCGTCACCGGCCGGTCGCCGATTCGAGGTGGCGCCGGCGCAGCAGCACCTTGCGGACCTTGCCGGTCGGGCCGAGCGGGATGTCGTCGCCGGTCACCACCAGCACCTGGCGGACGGTGGCCGCGGCGGCCTCGTCGAGTGCGGAGGTGACCGCCTTGGTGCGGTCGGCCGACGGGTCGGCGCCCGGGGCCAGGACCAGCAGCACGTCGGTGACCACCTGCCCGCCGGCCTGCACCGCGACCACCGTGCAGTCCGCCACGTCGGGGCAGGCGGCCAACACCCGTTCCTCCGACATGGCGGTGAACAGGCGCTTGCCGTCGCCGAGTTCGACCGAGTCGACGAGCCGGTCCACGTGGTAGTAGTAGCCCTCCTCGTCCCGGTACATCAGGTCGCCGGTGAGGAAGCGGCCGCGGAGCCTGGTCCGGAAGGTGGTGGCCGAGTCGTTCCAGTAGCCGAGCGCCAGGGTGGGGGAGGAGGTGGCGAGTTCGCCGACCTCGCCCGGCCCGAGCGGCTCGCCGTCCGGTCCGACGACCTCGCAGTCGACGAAGGCGTGCGGGCGTCCGACGCAGCGGCCGTACCGCTCGGTGCCGGGGCCGTGGGTGATGAAGAAGTGCGAGTGGCCCATCTCGGTGGAGCCGAGGCCGTCGACGAACAGCGATCCGGGAAGGCGGACCCGGCCCTCCCGGGTCACCGCCTCGCGGCTGCCGGCCGCGATCAGCCGCCGGATGTGCACCTCGTGGGCGCAGTCTCCGGTGTTCCACCAGAGTGCGACCGACGCCAACTCCCGTGCGGACAGGTCGTGATGGGCCAGCTCGGCCCAGGTGGCGGCGAAGCCGATCACCCCGGTTGGCCGCCAGTCCTCGATCGCGTCCAGCACCCCGGCCCCCGACTGCCGGGAGAGCACGGCGAGTCGGGTGTGGGAGCTGAGCGCCAGGTTGAGGGCGATCAGGGTGGCCGCGTGCGGCGCGGGCAGCGCACTGAGCATCCGCTCCTGCCCCTGCGGGCGGGGCAGCCGGAGGCGGTGCCGGATCGCCGCGTACAGGCTCGCGTGCGAGTGGACGACGGCCTTGGGCATCCCGGTGGTGCCGGAGGAGTGGGTGATCGCCACCGGGTCGCCCGACCAGTGCCGGTAGGGCGCCGGCGCGGCCTCCGGGTCACCCGCGCCGAGCGTGGAGATCTCCGGGAAGGCCGGCGCACCGGCGTCGTGTCCGGCCAGCGCGGCCAGGTGCGCAGGGTCGGCGAGGATGCCGACCGGCCCCAGCTTGGCGATGTAGCGGGCGGCGCGCTCGCCGTCGAGGTTGGGATTGAGCAGGGCCGGGACGGCGCCGAGCCGGGCGAGCGCGAGGAAGGCGAGCACGTGGTCGGCGGCGTCGGAGGCGTACACCACCACCGGGTCGCGGCGGCCGACGCCGAGTGCGTGCAGCGCGGCGGCGCGGGCCCGGACGGCGCGGTCCAGCTCGTGCAGGGTGAAGGGCTGCCAGGCGGCGTGGTCGTCCACCGGGGTGTCGAAGGTCAGCAGCGGTTCGTCCAGACCGAGGCCCAGGGCCAGCCGGCTGGACAGGACGTTGCCGGCGCCGACGTCCGGGTCTTCCGCCAGGAGGGTGCGGATACTGCGGATGCTCACGGTGGTGGATCCTTCCCATGGTGCTGGGCGTACTGCGGCGGGACGCGGCGTGCGGGGCCGCTCGCGCGGGTGCGGGGTGACGGTGTGCGCTCGGGGGGTGTTGTGCGCTCAGGTGGTGCTGTGCGCCCGGGGGACGGCGGCGCGGCCGGGGGCGGTGGTGCGGCGGTGCTACGGCGGTGCTCTCGGGTGACGGTGGTGCGGGTGCTGCGTGCGGTCAGGCGGCGGTGACGAGGACGGCGACGGCCCGGTCCGTGCCGGTCCTGCCGTCGTCCGGTCCGGTGGCCGCCTGCCCGGAGGCGCTGCCCGGTTCGACATCGCCCGGTCCGGTGGCGCTGCGTGGTCCGGCGGCGCCCGGTTCGGAGGCGTCGGCCCGTTCGCCGGGGCCGGGGTCGGCCTGTTCCGCGGCGACGATCAGGACGTGGTCGGCGTCGCCGTCCGTGAGGAGCAGGGCGGCGAGGTCGAGTGCGTCCTGCGGCAGCCCGTCCGGTGGCGCCTCCACCGGGCTGATCGCCACCACGGGCCCGGTTAGGCCCCAGCGGGCGGCGATGTGCCCGAGGACGGCGTTCGGGTTGGACTGGAAGAACAGCAGCGGAGGCACCCGCCGACCGGAGGACGCGGCCTCCTCGATGGCCCGGGCGGTGGCGCGGTCGCCGCCGACGCTGGCCAGCAGCAGGGCGGTCCGGCCGGGCGCCGGGGCGGCGCCGTGGTGGGCGCGCAGGCAGCGCTCGGCGGCCTCGGCGACCAGCGGGTTGAAGGAGGAGGCGGAGAAGCCGGGGAGCGGGGGCAGCCGGTCGGGCAGGTCGGGGGCGGCGCGGTCGGGGTCCGGCCAGCGGGCCCGGGAGAGGACGCGCAGCTCGGTCATGGGGCGGCCACCAGGAGTGCGGTGTTGGCGCCGCCGAAGGCGGAGTTGAGGGTGAGCGCGTAGCGCGGCCGGGCGGTGCGCGGGCCGTCGAGGACGAGGTCGAGGCCGACGTCCGGGTCCGGGCCGAGCCAGCCGGCGTTGACCGGCAGTCTGCCGTCGCCCAACGTAGCTATGGTGACAGCCAGTTCGAGGAGTGCGGAGGCCTCCAGGGCGTGACCGTGGACGGACTTGCTGGAGCTCACCGGCAGTCGTTCGGCGTGCGCCCCGAAGACCCGGCGCAGTGCACTCGCCTCGGCCCGGTCGGCCAGTGGCGAGCCGGTGCCGTTGGCGTTGACGTAGCCGATCTCCGCCGGGTCGACGCCGGCCCGGGCGAGTGCTGCGTGAACGGCCCGCGCCGCGCCCTCGCCGTCCGGCTCGGGGCGGCAGACGTGGTGGGCGTCGCCGGTCCGGCCCCAGCCGGCCAGCCGGGCGAGCACGGTCGCGCCGCGCCGCTCGGCGGCGGGCTCGGCCTCGACGAGCACGGCCGCCGCCGCGTCGCCGAGCAGGGTGCCGGTGCGGCCCGCGCTGAACGGGCGCAGCTCGCCGTCGCGGGAGAGCGCCCGGCCCGCGTCGAAGGCCGCGAAGACGCCCGGCTCGACCAGGTGTCCGGCCGCGACCAGCACCCGGGGGTGCCGCCCGACGGCGACCAGTGCGGCGGCGTCGGCCACCGCGGTGCCGGCCGCGACGCAGGCGCCGGTGTAGACCCGGGTGACGCCGGGGACTGCCCACGCGGCGGCCGCCCCGGTGGCGACGGCCGTGGTGACCGCCCGGGTGCGCAGGTCGCTGTGGAGCGCGAGCAGGACGGGCATCCCCGGGCGGCCCGGGCCGGCGTGCTCAGTGGCCCCGGCATACTCGGTGGGATCGGCATGCTCGGTGGCCCCGGCTGGCAGGCCGGCCTGGAGGCAGGCCTGGTCCACGGCGTCCAGGACCGCCTCGGCCAGCCCCGTCGGCTCGGGCAGCAGCGCGGCCCGGGTGGTGCGGCGGGCGGAGACGTCGAACCGGGTCACCGTGGTGAAGGCGGTCTTGCCGTGGGCGGCGGCCTCGGCGAGCGCGCCGAGCCCGGTGCCGGCCGCACTGAGCACGCCGACACCGGTGATCACCGGCCGGACGGCGGCGCCGGCGACGGGCGGGGCGTGGCCGGTCATGACGGTGCGGCCCCGGGCGTTGCGGGAACGGGTGCGGCCGGCGAACTCCCGGCCTCGGCCAGGACGGCGGCGCGGAGTACCGCGGTGGCGTCGTCCACGGTCCGGATCGCCTCGAAGGCCTCGTCGTCGAGGTCCGCCTCGATGCCGTAACGCTGCTCGAACTCGGCGATCAACCAGGTGAGTTCGAGTGATCCGAGCTCCTCGGGGACGGAGTCGGCGGCGCGCTGCCCGAACGCCGCCAGGATCTCCACCACCTCGGCCCGGTCCGGGAGGCCGGGGCCGGTCACGCCGGTCACGCCGGGCTGCCCGAGGTGGCCGCGGAGGCGGCGACGCGGTCGGCGACGTCGGCGGTGAACTGGTCCAGCGTCATCAGTGCGGTGCTCTCCATCTCGTCCAGGTCGAACTTGACCCCGAACTCGTCCTCGACCTGCACGGAGAGGTCGGCGAGGGCGAGCGACTCCAGGTCGAGTCCGGCCGGGCCGAGGTCGGTGTCGCCGGTGACCTCGGAGACGTCGTACTGCATCTCGGCCAGCGCGGCGAGGACGAACTCGCGGATGCGGTCCTGCATGGTGTGCTCCTTGGTGCCTGCACGCGGCGGCGCGTGCGGTTTGTCGGGGAATTCCGTTCGGGTACGACGGGAGGGCCGGTCCGGTCCGCGGTGAAGGTGCCGCGGGGACGGAGGGGTGTTCGCGTCGGCCCGGCCGGGAAGGGCAATGCGGATATTGCGTTCGGACGGGTGGGCGGAGCGGGTCCGGCGGGGAACCGCGGTTCAGCGGGCGGCCGCGCGCAGGGCGGCCGGGTCGCGCAGCAGCTTTCCGGTGGCGGTGCGCGGCAGCTGCGGCAGGAAGGCCAGCCGGCGGGGCCGCTTGTAGGCGGCGAGCTCCCGGACCAGCCTCTCCTGGACGAGCGTGCGGTCCGCACCGTCCTCGGTGGCGAGGTACGCCTCGATGGCGCCCTCGTCGAAGACCACCACGGCCTCGCGGACGTCCGGCAGGGCCGCCAGGGTCTGCTCGACCTCCGTGAGGTCCACCTTGAGCCCGCCGATCGAGACCTGCGAGTCCCGTCGGCCGAGCACGGTGACCAGTCCGGTGGCCGGCTCCAGGACCGCGGCGTCCCGGGTGTGCAGCCAGCCGTCCGACCAGCGGGTCGGGTCGTCCAGGCCGGGGTACGGCGAGGCGGCCGTCCCGATCTGCAACTCCCCGTCCACCAGCCGGAGGTCCATACCGTCCACCGGCTGTTTGGCCGGGTGCAGCCGGCCGTTCAGGTCGGTGGCGATGACGCCGAGTTCGGTCATCCCGTACATGGTGCCCAGCGGGACGCCGTACGCCGCGGTGAAGGCGCCCGGCAGGCCCGGGCGGACCAGCTCCCCGGCCACCACCATCCGCCGCAGCCGGGGCAACGGGGGTGGCGAGGCCGTGCCGGCCAGCAGTTCGGCGTGGAAGGGGACGCCGATCACGGTGGTCGGCCGTTCCTGTTCCGCGGCGACGGCGGCGAGGATGCCCGCGGCCGTCATCCGGGCCGGCACGGTCAGCGGTGCGCGGGCGTGCAGGCTGTTCAGCAGTCCGCCGACCAGCCCGAGCACGTGCACCACCGAGGAGAGCAGCACCACCCGGTCGCCCTCGCCAGGGAAGTCCACCAGCTTGCGGTAGCAGGTGAGTTCACGGACGAGGTCGCCGGCGGTGCGGGCGATGACCTTGGCCGGACCGGTGGATCCGGAGCTGAGCTGGACCAGCACATGGCCGGTGGCCGCCGGTCGCCCGCCCGGCAGCCGGACGGCCACCGGATCGACCTCGGAGAAGCCGCGCAGCGCCGCCGAGGTCCGGTGCTCGGACCCTACCAGCACCTGCGGGGCCAGCCGCCCGACCGCGAGGCCGACCTCGTGGTCGGTCAGCCGGTGGTCCAACAGGGCCACCTGGGCGCGCAGTTGCCAGCAGGCCAGCAGGACGGCGACGAAGCCCAGCGAGGGCGGCAGCCGCAGTGCGGCCGTTCCGCCCGGCGCCAGGCCGGCCGCGGTCAGCCGCTCGACCTGCTCGCCGACCAGGGCGCGCAGCGCGTCACGGTCGACGGGTGTGCCGAAGTGAAGGCACTCCTCGCCCCCGGGGCCGGCCAGCAGCAACCGTTCCACCCAGTCGTGGGGGGCGTCGGCGTGCGGCGGTGAAGAGGGCGGAAGTGATGAGAGGGAAATGCCGGTCAACGCCACTCCACGCAGTGAGGAGATTTGACATGGACGCCGTTCTCAACCAATACGGTCAATTCCGTTGCCAGACCTTTGCACAGACGATTGGTCAAATCAAGGTCTATACCAATCTGGTGCAGACCTCCTACGCTGCGGAACCGGGACTGGTCCGAGCGCGGCCGTCCGGGAGCGAGGATGCCCGTGGGACTACTCACGCTGGCCGGGATCGAGCGCGCTGCACGCGCCCAACTTCCCGCAGAAATATGGGACTTCATCGAGGGTGGCAGCGAAGCGGAACGCACCCTTACGGGGAACCGGGAAATGTTCGGCCGCCACGCACTGCGGCCGCGCACACTCGTCGACGTCTCCGCCTGCTCGACCGCCGTGCGGCTGCTCGGATCCGACCTCCAACTCCCGGTCGGCATTGCCCCGATGGCCTACCACCGGCTGGTCGATCCGGACGGCGAGACGGCGACCGCCCGGGCAGCCGGACGGACAGGGGCTCTGCTCGTCGCCGGGATCTTCGCCAGCCGCACCCTCGAATCCATCGCCGCCGCGGCCACCGGGCCGCTCTGGCTCCAGCTCTACTGGCTGCGCCGCCGCGACGCGCTCGCCGCGCTGATCGAACGGGCCGAGGCGGCCGGCTTCACCGCCCTGATGCTGACCGTCGACGCCCCCCGGATAGGCCGGCGCCTGCGCGACCTGCGCAACGGCTTCGCCGTCCCGCCGCAGATCCGCGCCGTCAACCTCGACCCGGAGCTGATGGCCGCCAGTCACCGGGCCGGCGCCGGCTCCTCCGGCATCGCCGACCACGCGCTGGAACAGTTCGACCCCACCCTGACCTGGGCGGACCTGGCCTGGCTGCGCGAACGCACCCGCCTTCCGCTGGTCCTCAAGGGCGTCCTGACGGCCGAGGACGCCCGGCTCGCCGCCGAGCACGGGGTGGACGCCGTCGTGGTCTCCAACCACGGCGGGCGCCAGCTGGACGGAGCGCTGCCCGCCCTCGCCGCCCTCCCCGAGGTCGCCTCCGCCCTCCCGCCGGAGGTGCCGGCCCTGCTCGACGGCGGCGTCCGCACCGGCACCGACATCGCGGTCGCACTCGCCCTCGGCGCCCGCGCCGTGCTGGTCGGCCGCCCGGTGCTCTGGGGGCTCGCCACCGGGGGAGAGGACGGCGTGGCCCGCGTCCTCGGCCTGCTCCGCGACGAACTGGAGCACACGCTAGCCCTGTTGGGCCGCCCCACGCCCGCCGCCTTGGACCGCTCGGCCCTCGCGCCCTGGCCCGTCTGACCACGGCCAGGCTGCCCGAAGGGCCGCCCGCCGAGGCGCGCGGCGCGAAGCCCGGGGCGCCCTGCGCACGTGACGCGCCGCCCGTTCGAAGCGTTCCCGCACACCCCGGGCGGGCGTCCCGCACCCCGGCTCCGGGCCACCCGGTGCCCGCCCACAGCCCGGCAGCGCCGACAGCTCGTACAACCCCGACAGCTCGTACAACCCCCGCAGCCCCGACAGAAGGACCGACGCCATGAAGAACCAGGACGCCTTCCCCGGCTGGGACTGGGACGACCCCGAGGGCCTCGCCGCCCGCCTCGACGAGGTCAGCGACCGGGTCGCCACCTGCAAGACCCTCGAACCGGCCGACCGGCTCCCGCACGACCACCACGACTTCCGCGAACTCGGTCTGACCGGCATCGAGTTCGCCGCCTTCCGGACGGCCCACCCGGCCGGCCTCGGCACCGACCTCACCGCCCTGACCAGCCCCGACACCGCCACCGAGCAGGGCACCCTCTACCGCGTCGACGGCGACCGCTGGTTCACCCAGCTCGACATCGGCCGGCCGCTGCCCTTCGCCGACGCCAGCGTCGACTGGGTCTACGCCGAGCACCTGATCGAGCACGTCACCCTGCCGGTCGCCGTCGGCTGGCTGCGGGAGGCCCGGCGCGTGCTGCGTCCCGGGGGCGTCCTGCGCCTCACCACCCCCGACCTGGCCCGCTACCTGGTCGGCTACGCCACCAACGACGGCTTCCTCGCCAAGCACCGCCGCCGCCTCACCACCATGGGCTTCGGCCCGCCGATGCCCGACCGCCCGGCCTTCCTCGTCAACCAGATCTTCCGCCACTACGGCCACCAGTGGATCTACGACCTCGACGAGCTGCGCCACGTCCTCACCCGGGCCGGCTTCGAGCCGGGCCAGATCCGTCACTGCGCCTACCGCCGGGGCAGCCGCGCCGACGTCGCCGACCTCGACACCGCGTTCCGCACGGACGAGACGATCTACGTCGAGGCGGACCGCTGACCCGGAGTCCGCGGCCCCCACCCCCTGAGTCCGAAACCCTGACACCGAACCGCTGACCCCGAACCGCTGACCCGAATCGCCGGCCCCGGGCCGTAGGCTCCGAACCGCCGATCCCCGGCCGTCGGCCCCGAGCGGCCGACCCCGGGTGCGCGAACCCCCAGTCCGATGGGACGATCCATGCCACTTCACCCCCAGGCCCGAGCGCTGCGCGAACGCCGCGCGCAGGCCGGCACGCCACCGCTCTACACCCTCACCCCGGCCCAGGCCAGAGCCGCCGACCTCGCCGACGTCCGGGCCGCCGCCGGCACCCCCGAACCCGTCGCCGCCGTGGAGGAGCACCGCATCCCCGGCCCGGGCGGCGAACTGACGCTCCGTCTCTACCGCCCCGGGCAGGCCGACGGCGAAGCGCTCCCGGCCCTGCTCTACCTCTTCGGCGGGGGCTGGACCCTCGGTTCGCCGGACACCAGCGACGCGATCTGCCGCCGCCTCACCAACGCCGTCGGCTGCGTCACGGCCTCGGTCGGCTACCGCCTGGCCCCCGAGCACCCCTTCCCCGCCGCCGTCCACGACTGCCGCGCCGCCGCCCACTGGCTGGCCGGGCACGCCGCGGACCTCGGCATCGACCCGGGGCGCCTGGCCGTCGGCGGCGACAGCGCGGGCGGCAACCTCGCCGCCGTCCTCACCCTGCTCGCCCGTGACGAGGGCGGGCCGGCCATGCGCCACCAGCTGCTCGTCTACCCGAACACCGACCACCGGGCGGACACCGCCTCGCTGCGCGAACACGACGACCCGGCGCTCTTCAACCGCCGCTCGGTCGCCTGGTACTGGGGCCACTACCTCGCCGACCCCGCCGACGGCGACCACCCGCACGCCTCCCCCCTGCGCGCCCCGAGCCTCGCCGGCCTGCCGCCCGCCACCGTGATCACCGCCGAGTACGACCCGCTGCGGGACGAGGGCGAGCACTACGCCGAGGCGCTGCGGGCGGCGGGCGTCGCCGTGGAGTCCCGGCGGTACGCGGGTATGCCGCACGGCTTCTTCGCCATGACGGGCGTCCTCGACGCGGCCGGCGCCGCCCAGGAGTACGCCGCCGAGCGGCTGCGCGAGGCCCTCCGGTGAGCGCGCCCGAGCCGGCGGGTGCGGTCCATCCCCCGGGTGCGGTCCATCCGGCGGGTGCGGTTCATCCGGCGGGTGCGGTTCATCCGGCGGGCGCCCCTGAGCTCACGGGCGCGCCCGGGTCCACGGGCGTCCGCCAGCCCACAGTCGCCCCCGATCCGGTCCCGCCGCTGGCGTTGGAAGAGCTGCACGCCTCCCTCGCGGATCCGCTGCTGGACGCGATGACCTTCCTCAACGAGGTCACCACCCGCTACCCCAGGGCCGTGTCCTTCGCTCCCGGCCGCCCGTACGAGGGCTTCTTCGAACCGGAGGACGTCCACACCTACCTGGACGCCTACCTCGACCACCTGGCGGCCGCCGGCACGGGCCGGGACGCCGTCCGCACCACGCTCTTCCAGTACGGGCCGACCAAGGGCATCATCGCCGACCTGGTCGCCCGGACCCTCGCCAACGACGAGGGCCTCGCCGTCCCGCCCGAGGCCCTGGTGCTGACCGTCGGGGCCCAGGAGGGCATGCTGCTGACACTGCGCGCCCTCTGCACGGGCCCGGACGACGTCCTGCTGGTCAGCTCGCCCTGCTACGTCGGCGTGACCGGCGCCGCCCGGCTGCTGGACCTGACCAGCGTCCCGGTGCCGGAGGGCCCCGACGGCGGACCCGACCCGGAGGCCGTCCGCACCGCCGCCCGCGCCGTGCGGGCCGCGGGGCGGCGCCCGCGCGCCCTGTACGTCGTCCCCGACTTCGCCAACCCGTCCGGCGCCAGCATGCCGCTCCCCGCCAGGGCCCGGCTGCTGGACGCGGCGGCCGAGGAGGGCCTGCTGGTCGTCGAGGACAACCCGTACGGCTTCTTCGCCCGCAGGCCGGGCGAGCGGCCGACGCTGAAGGCGCTGGACCGCCGCCGCCAGGTCGTCTACCTCGGCTCCTTCGCCAAGACCTGCTTCCCCGGCGCCCGCCTCGGCTACGTCGTGGCCGACCAGGAGGTGGCCGGGCCCGGCGGGCGGCGCTCGTTGCTGGCGGACGAGCTGGCGAAGCTGAAGAGCATGACGACGGTCAACACGCCCGCGCTCAGCCAGGCCGTGATCGGCGGCATGCTGCTGCGCCACGACTGCCGTCTGCGTGCCGCCAACGCCCCGGCGACGGCCCACTACGCGGCCAACCTGACCGTGCTGCTGCGGGAGTTGGAGCTTTACTTCCCTTCCTCGGAGCGCCGCCGGCTGGGGGTGTCCTGGAACCGGCCGGAGGGCGGCTTCTTCGCCGTGCTGACGGTGCCCTTCGCGGCCGACGAGGCGGCCATGGAGCGGTGCGCCCGGGACCACGGCGTGCTCTGGACGCCGATGGCGCCGTTCTACCCGGCCGGCGGGGGAGAGCGCAGGCTACGGCTCTCCGTCAGTTCACTGACAGAAAGTCAGATCGTGGACGGGGTGGCCGCGCTGGCCCGCTTCGTCTGCGAGGAGAGTGCGTCCGATCCGGACGAGTGACACCGGCGGTGCGGAGGCGACCGTCTGCACCGGGGCGGGGGGGGGGCCCCCCAGGTGGCCCCCCCCCCCCCCGGCCTGCCCCCCCCCACCCCCCCCAACCCCCCCGGCCCGGCCCACACCCA
>NZ_JBHJUK010000020.1:0-60822 GCF_042266225.1 Kitasatospora sp. NPDC056181 | reverse complement strand
CGGCGGCGCGGCGGCCCCCTATTCCCGGGGGGGGGGGGGCCCACCAGCGTGCACCCCCCCCCGCCCCCGTGCTGCCCGCCCGAAGCCCGCCCGAAGCCGCGGTCCGGGCCTCAGCGCACCCGGGTGGAGAACAACCGTGCCGACCAGTACACCGCCGCGACCGTCATCAGCACGACGACCAGCAGTCCCTGCCAGACCACGCTGTCGCCGACGTGTCCCGAGAACAGCGCCCGCATGCCCTCCACGGCCCAGTAGAAGGGGTTCCACTTGGCCATCGACTGCAGCCACACCGGCGCGAGCGCCAGCGGCAGCAACACCCCGGAGAGCAGCGCGATCGGCTGCGCGATGGTGTTCACCACCGGGGCCATCGCCTCGTCCGCCGGGAGAAGCAGGGCGATGCCGTAGGAGATCGCCGAGGTCATCAGGGCCAGCAGGCCCAGCAGCAGGTAGGCCAGCAGCAGGTCCACCGGGCCGACCCGCAGGCCGAACGGCAGCGCGACCAGGGTGATGATGACGGCCTGGACCAGCAGTGCCACCGTCTCGCGCAGTGCCCGGCCGAGCAGCAGTGCCAGCCGGCTCACCGGGGTCACCCGGGCCCGCTCGATGATGCCGGCCTTCAGCTCGCCGAGCAGGCTGAAGCCGGTGTAGAGGCCGCCGAAGATGCAGAGCACCGCCAACAGGCCGGGCACGTACACCTGGTAGGCCTCGGCATAGGTGGTGGCGCCCATCGGTGCCAGCACCTTCTTGAGCAGCGGTGCGAAGAGCAGCAGGTAGAAGATCGGCTGGATCACCCCGACGGCGATCCAGACCGGAGTCCGCCACATCAGCAGCAGCTGGCGCTGGAAGACCAGCCAGGTGTCGCGGGCGAGCTTCATGGGAGCCCCTTGGGGAGTCGGTGGTCAGGCCTGCTCGATCGAGCGGCCCGTGCGGGCCAGGAACACGTCGTCCAGGCTGGGCCGTTGGAGCTGCACGGTGCCGGGCACCACCCCCGCGCCGTCGAGCACGCGGAGCAGCTGCGGGATCGCGGCGGCGCCGTCGTCCAGGTAGAGCCGGAGACCGTCCTCGCCCTGCGCCTCCAGGCGGTGCAGATAGGTCTGTTCGCGCAGGGCCTTGGTGGCCCGTTCGGTTTCCCCGGCGGGAAGTCCGACGAGCACCACGTCGCCGGAGATCTCCCGCTTGAGGGTCTCGGGCGTGCCCTCGGCGACGATCTCCCCGTGGTCGACGATGGCGACCCGGTCGCAGAGCGCGTCGGCCTCCTCCAGGTAGTGGGTGGTGACCACGACGGTCATGCCCTCGTCGCGCAGCCGCCGGATCTCCGCCCAGACGTGGCCCCGGCTGGCGGGGTCCAGGCCCACGGTGGGTTCGTCCAGGAAGAGCACCCGGGGCGCGTGGATGACGCCGAGCGCGATGTCCACCCGGCGGCGCTGGCCGCCGGAGTAGGTGCGGCACGGCCGGTCGCCGAACTCGGTGAGCTCGAAGGCCTTCAGGGCCTGCTCGGCGTGCTGCTGGGCCGCGGCCTTTCCGGTGCCGTGCATCCGGGCCTGGAGCACCAGCTCCTCGCGGGCGCTGACGGCGTCGGTGGTGCCGCCGCCCTGGGCGACGTAGCCGATCCGGCGGCGGACGTCCGCCGGGTCGGCGAGCAGGTCGGCACCGGCGATCCGGGCCGCGCCGCCGTCCGGGCGGATGAGCGTGGCGAGCATGCGCAGAGTGGTCGTCTTGCCGGCGCCGTTGGGGCCGAGGAAGCCGAAGATCTCACCTGCGGCCACGTCCAGGTCGATGCCGCGGACGGCGTCGACGGCGGCCTGGCCGCGTTTTTTGGACGGATAGGACTTGCGAAGTCCCTTGGTCTCGATCAACCAGAACTCCCGTGCGGGGATGGGTTGCCGGGGCACCTGGGATGCGGTGCTGCGGAAGGGGTGAGGGGTACTGCGGAAGGAGTACTGGGCGCCACCCTAGGGTCTGCGGCACTCCGGAAACAATGGCCTAGACCAATGGATTCTGACGGTCCGTTCCACCCGCGACCAGCGTCTCCAGCCGGTCGGCCGCCGCGACGGCCCCGCCGCCGGCCAGCAGGGCGGCCCCGACCCGGGCGGCCGCCTCGCGGTGGGTGCCCGAGTCCAGGACGGTGCGCAGCCGCGCCGCCAGCCGCTCCGCCGTCACCCGGGCGAACGGCACCTTCAGCCCGGCGCCGGCCCCCGCGACCTGCGCCGCCACGAACGGCTGGTCGTGCCGGATCGGCGCGGTGACCAGCGGCAGTCCGTGTGCCAGCGCCTCGCCGACGGTGTTCATCCCGCCGTGGCAGAGCACCGCGTCCAGGGCGCCGCGGGCCATCAGCTCCAGCACCGGGGCCCGGTCCACCGCGACGGCGTGGTCGGGCAGTTCGGGCAGCACGGCGCGCGGTGCCGCGATCACCGGCTGCACGTCGTCGCCGCAGAGCGCCAGTGCCCGGACGGCCCGGGCGTGGAAGTCCGCGCCGAGCCCGCCGGCCAGCGTGCCCATGGTGACCAGCACCCGCCGACGGCCGGGGTCCAGCCGCTCCCACGGGAACGCCGGGTCGGCGGGCCGCTCGGCCAGTACCGGTCCCACCAGCGACACCTGCGCCGGGAGGGGCGCCGCGCCGGTGAGTGCCCGCCCGGTCGGCGCCAGCACCAGGGCGGGGGAGAAGCGCGGGTCGGTGTACTCGTGCTCCGGCAGCCCGGCCCGCTGCCAGAGGCCGCGGAGCAGGCCGGTCATCCAGGCCTCCACCTGCGGCAACGCCCGGAACGGCCGCCCCAGTTCCATCGCGCCGGGGGCCAGGCTCGCCCACGGCAGCCCGTGCCGGTGCGCGACCAGGGCGCCTGCCGGGGTGTGCTGGTCGACCAGCAGCGCGTCCGGCCGGTACTCCCGCGCCACCGCGTCCAGCGGATTGGTGGTGAACCGCGCGTACGGGACGATGAAGCCCTCCCAGAGCGAACGCAGGGCGGCCAGTCCGTGCCCGCCCTGTGCCCGGAACGCCCGGGTGCCGGTGCCCAGCACCTGCGCGTCCGGCCCGAGCAGCGGTCGCAGCACCGACTCGGTGCCCGTCCAGGCGACCTCGTGCCCGCGGGCGGTCAGTTCGCGGGCGATGCCGGCGACCGGATTCACGTGCCCGGTCAACGGCGGTACGACCAGTAGGAAGCGGCTCATCGGGCTGCCCCTTCGGGCAGGATCCGCTGCACGTCGGCGACGGTCAGCGCCTCCAGGGCCGAGAGGTCCAGTCCGGCGCGCACCGCGGCCAGGCCGGCCGCCGCGCCGAAGCGTTCGGTCAGCAGGGTGTCCAGCAGGGCGAGTTCGCACTCGTCCAGCAGCAGATCGGCGTCCAGCCGGGCCTGCGGGGTGATCAGCGCCGCCCATTGCGGTGGCGCGTCGGCCGCCTTGACCAGCAGCTCGACCAGCTCCGGGCGCACCCGGGCAGGGGGAAGGGAAGGTTCACGATCAGTCATGGGGTGTGGCTCCACCAGCTCGACGGCAGGGGGCGGACGACTCCGCGGGCAGGACGGCAAACTCGTCCTCGAACGGCACGAGATCACTTGTGCGACCCGTCGGGCGTCGGAATACTAGCCCGCGTGACCGCACTGGAGGCAGTGGCCGTCCACCTCCCCCACCACACCGTGCCCATCGAGGCGGTGGGCGAGCGCATCGGCCTGACCCCACGTCAACTTCGACTCTTCCGCCGCTTCCACGGCCTGGACCAGCTGCGACTGGACCCGGACGGGACGCTGCCCGACCTGCTCGGCGCCGCCGTCGAGGCACTACCGGAGCTGCGCGGGCGCGAACGGCACGTCCGTTTCGTGATCCACGCGCGCAGCATGCCGGTGGCGGTGCCCTACCCGCTCAACCCGCTGCACCAACTGCTCGACCGCTACGACCTTTCCCGTGCCGTGGCCTTCACCGTCACCCACCACGCCTGTGCGGTGGGCCTGCTGGCCGTCGACCTGGCCGGCCGGCTGCTGGCCGGGTCCGACGACCCGGAGGCCCTCGCGCTGGTGCTGGCCGGGGAGAAGACCTTCACCAAGGACGCCCAGGTGGTGCCCGAGACGGGGATCTTCGCCGAGGGCGCGGCCGCCTGCCTGGTCCGTGCGACCGGCGAGCGCAACCGCGTGCTCTCCTACGCCGTGCGCCACCGGCCGGAGTTCGACGGCCGCCTGGCCGGGGACCAGGACCTGCTCGCCCGCTACCAGCGCGAGTACCCGGCGGTGATGATCGAGGCGATGGAGGCCGCCCTGGACCAGGCAGGTCTGGACCTCTCGGAGGTGGCGGTGGTCCTTCCGCACAACGTCAACCAGGCCTCCTGGCGGATGATCTGCCGTCGGATCGGGTATCCGGTGGAGAAGGTGGTGCTGGACAACGTGCCCGCCGTCGGGCACAGTTTCGCTGCAGACAGCCTCATCAATCTCCACACCGCCACCACGCGGGGGCTACTCCGCCGCGGCGACCGCTACCTGATCGCCGCCGCCGGCGTCGGGGCCACCTTCTCGGCCATGGCCGTCGAACACTGACGCACCGCCGGACCTGCGTACCGTCCGGCGCCGGGATCCGGGGGCCGGCCCCCGCAGCGCGGCGGGCGCAGCGGCACGGCGAGGACGACCACCCCCGGCCGGCCGCTCCCAGCACACCCCATTCACCACTCACGCACGACGGGACGGGACACCCATGCCAGACCCAGAGGTCCAGACCACTGACGCCGAGCTGCGCGAGCGGATCCTGCAAAGCCTCGGCGAGCTGCTGCCGCGCGTGCTCAAGCGCGACCTCCCCGAAATCCCCGAGAACGCCTGCCTCTTCGACGATCTCGGCCTCACCTCGGCCGGCACCATCGAGCTGATCCTGGAGGTCGAGGAGGCGCTCGACATCCAGGTCGACGTCGAGCAGATCGGTGAGGACGACCTGCGCTCGGTGACCAGCCTGGCCGACTACGTGGCCGGCCACATCATCCCCGAGGACTGACCGGGTGGGCGCCGCTTCCGCCGCCGGCCTCGTCGTCACCCGGGTCGTGGTGGGGTACCCCGACGGGCGGTCGGAGACCTCGCTCGACCCCGACCTGAGGGTCTTCGTCTCCGACCTGGTCCGTCCGTACGGCCTGCCGCTGCGCGAGGACCTGCTGGCCGAGGGCGTCGGCCACTCCTACGAGGAGATGGCCGAGGGCCTGCTGCGCGAGGCGCTCGCCGACGGCCGGCCGGTCGACCTGCTGATCCTGGCCTTCGACTCCCCGGACGTCCGTCCCGGGGCGCCGAGTTCGCTGGCGCTCAGCCGGTCCTGCCCGGGTGAGCCGCTCGCCTTCGCGCTCTGCGACCAGGGATCGGCCGCGGCCTTCAGTGCCTTGAGGGTCGCCGCCGAGTACCACCGGACGGGGGCCTGCCGGCGCGCGGTGGTGGTACTGGCGGAGCAGACCGCGCTGCACTACCGGGCCGCGGAGCCGGTCGACCTGCCCGAGCGGCACTGTGCGGTGGTGCTGGTCTGCGACGAGGCGGCGGGCGGCGAGCTGATGGTCGATCAGATCCCGGTGGCCGATGTCGAACGCGCGGCGAAAACCGTCGGTGACGCGGTTCGGGCTCTGGGGGAGGGGGCGGCCGTCCTGCTCGGCCCCGGCCTGGTGGTCGACGCCGACGCCGACGTCTGTGCCGACGCCGACGTCTGTGCCGATGCCGACGTCCGCGTCGATCCCTCCGCTGCCGGCGCTGACGGCGTCGTGCGGGCGACCGGAGGCCAGCCGTTCACCGGCATCTGGTCGGAACTGGCCGAACGGCTCCCCGCCTGGCGGGCGGAGGGGCGGCCCGTGCTGGCGGCAGGCTTCGACCGCCGGCTCGGCGTGCTCAGCACCCTCACCCTGCGGGCGGGACCGTGACCGGTCCCCCCGGTCCCTCCGAGCCGGCCGGCCCGGTTGCCCCTGCCGACCTGGTTGAGCCGGCTGACCTGGTTGACCTCTGGGTGATCCCGACGGACCAACCCGCCTCACTGGTAGAGGCGTTGGGCGCGCTGCTCGACCCCGGCGAACGGGCCCGCGCCGCGGGTCCGGACGACGCGACCGGCCGACGGTTCACCGTCGTGCACGGGGTCGTCCGACTGCTGGTCGCCGAACGCCTCGGCGTGCACCCGGCCGAACTCGCCTGGCGCCGTGGCCCGCACGGCAAGCCCGAGCCGGCGGGAGAGGGGCACGCGCTCGGTGTCAGCTACTCCGCTTCGGGTGCCCTCGCCGTACTCGCCCTGGCCGACGGCCGGCCGGTCGGCGCCGACGTCGAGGAGGTCCGCGACCCGCGCGTCGCCGCCCGGATCGCCAACCGCTACTTCCCGGGCGCCGAGGCCGCGTCGTTGGCCGAGTCCTCCTCGCCCGAAGCGCTGGCCGGGCGTTTCACCGAGCTCTGGTGTCGCCGCGAGGCCTGCGTCAAGGCGTTCGGCGGCCGGCTGGTGCAGGGCTTCGGCCTGCCGCTGGCCGGGCCGACGCCACTGGTCCTGGCCGACGCGGGCGCCCTCGGCGACGGCCCCTGCCGGATCATGGACGCACCGGTGCCGGGTCCGTTCCGCGCCGCCGTGGCGGCCGTCGGCGGCCGCCCGTTCCGGCTCCGGTTACAGCACTGGGAAGCGCCCTCGTTCATCATGTCACGTACATGAAAGATGAATTGACCAAGCATCAGGAACTGCTCGGCCGAGCTTCGGCAATGCGGGATTTTTGGTCTGGACCACTTTCCCGGGTCGCTGGTAGCGTCCCGACCCACAACCCGCTGAGCCCCTCAGGCCTCCCCAGGCCCGTTCAGGGCTGCTCAGATCCCCTTGGACCCCCGGCGAGCCGAAGGGCACGGACGACGTGACAGCAACCAGCCGGCGGATCACGGTCCGGTACGGCGGCGCGAGCAGTGGCTCCGGGCCGCTCACCCTCGGCCAGGACAACATGATCCGCTGCATCCGGAGCGACCTTCCCGAGCAGATCAACAAGGAGGCGGCCTGGCCGGTGCCCGACGGCACCACCCTGACCGCGGCGCTCGACGCCCTGCGCGCCCTGGTCGAGCGGCACGACTCGCTGCGCACGGTCTTCCCGCCCGGCCCCGGACCGGACGCCTTCCCGGAGTGCCAGGAGGTCTGCGCGGAGGGCGAGTTCGCCGTCACCGTGCTCGACGCCCCGGGACTTCCGGCGGCCGCGCTGGACCGGCTGGCGGAGGAGGCGGGGCGGACGGACGTGGCCGTCCCGTTCGACCTGGCGGCCGGCCCACGGCTCCGCTTCACCCTGCTGGCCGACGACGACCGGGCGTTGAGGCTGGTCGTGGTCGTCTGTCACGCCGGTGCGGACGGCGTGGCGACCACCCTGCTGATCGAGGACTGGCTGGCCCTCGCGGCCGGCAAGGAGCTGCCGCCGGTCACCGCCCGCACCCCGCTGGAGGTGGCCGCCCGTGAGCAGGGTGAGCAGGGCCGCCGCAAGGCCGCCGCCGCACTCGGGCACTGGCGGAAGATCCTCACCACCCGCCCGCAGAGGGTCTTCGCGGACTCCCGGATCACCGGCCCGGCCGACCGGGCCTCCGCCGTGGTCCTGCGCTCCCGCACGGCCGGCGCCGACCTCGCCGCCGCCTCGCGGCGGACCGGCGCGAGCCCCTCGGTCGTCCTGCTCGCGGCCTTCGCCGCACTGGTCGCCCAGCGCGCCGGCCACTGCGCCCTGGTGCTGACCGCCCTCTCGGCCAACCGCCAGCGGGCCGCGATGGCCGACCACATCGGCACCCTCGCCCAGGACGCCCTGTTGGCCCTGGACGCGGACGCAGCCGACCTGGACGAGCTGATCGGCCGCGCGAAGGCCGCCTCGCTCGCCGGCTACTGGCACAGCACCCTCCCCGCCGGGAACGTCTGGCAGCTGATCGAGGACGTCGCCCACCTGCGCGGCACCCGCTTCGCCCGGCAGGTCGTCATCAACGACCTCAGTCTGACCATCCCCGAGGCGATGTCCGACGCCCGCCCGGCCCCGACGAGTGACCCGGAACTGACCTGGCTGCCCGACCCACCGCTCCCGGTCCGCATCATGCTCAACCTCCTGCGCACCTCCGGCAGCCTGGAGTTCGTCCTGCTCGCCTGCCCGCAGGTGCTCGACCGCGCGGAGACCGAACGTTTCGCGCTCGCCCTGCCCGCCGTCCTGAAGGCCGCTGCGCACGGACCGCTCCCGCTCGCCGACCTGCCCGAGCTGACGGGCGTGCCGTCCGCCGTCCGGACCGGTGCCTGGGCCGTGGTCGACGGCGGCTGGATCGATCTGGACGCGGCCCGGTCCCTGGTGGCCGATGCCCTCGGCGGTGCCGCGAGGGCCTCCGGCGTCACCTCCGGCATCACCGCCGAGATCCTCGGCACCGCCGTCGAGTTGGTGGACGGCCGTCTCGTTGCCCGCATCGCCACCCGCCGTCCGGGCCTCACCCCGCTCGCGGCCCACCGGGCGGTGGTCGCGGCCATCCCGGGTCGCGACACCGCGATGGCCCCCCACCACTACGTCGTGCACACGGCCACCGGCCCCCGACCGTCCGGCCCGATCCCGTGGGGCGGCCTGCCGGTGACCGCCGAGGGTGCCGGCCGTGATCCGGACATCGTCGGCCCCACTGCCGACTCTCCGTGAGGGGCGGGGCGGCGGCTCACGGAGTGCGACGCGTCGCCGGTGCCGACCGCGGGCGCTCCCACCGCGCGGCTGACGAATTCTCGTAATTCATAGCGTCGACAAGACGGTCGAGGTCGCCGCGGCCGTGGCCGCGGAGGCGGCCCGGGGGTTGGTGGCGGCGAAGCTCCACCCCGGCCCCGGCCCCGGGGAGGGCCCGCCGGTCGCCGGCTCCTGACAGCGGCCGGTGCCTGCGGAACGCGACCGCCAGGAAGACGACCAGCCGGACCACGACGACCACGACCACGACGACCACGACCACGACGCGAGGACCACGACCACGAGGAGGCCGACCAGCCGGAACGCGACCACCGCCCCGCAGGTGCGAGGGGGAACCTGCGGGGCACCCTCTCGTCGTCCGGTCGGGCGGTGACCGTCCACCGGCCCACCGGGTTCGTGCACCCGCCCAGCCGGCCCAGCCGGTCCGTCGACCCGCCCGTCGAACCGGCCCGGCCCGGTGGACCCGTGAGGCCGGCCGGTTGCCCGTTCTCCGCCGCTGACCGCCGCCCACCCGCCGTGCCACCCGCCCGCCTCCGGTGCGGGCCGAGCCGCGCAGGCAGAGACTGGTGGTGGATCCTGCCCCCGAGGCTGGGAGAGCCATGCTGCTCGGACTCACCACCGCGCTGGTCGCGACCGTCTGCTTCGGCTTCGGCTCGGTCTTCCAGGCGCGCGGCGCCCGGTCGGCGCCCCGGGCCGACCGGGTACGGGTCGGGTTGCTGGCCGCGCTGGTCCGGTCCTGGCAGTTCCTGCTCGGCACCGGCCTGGACATCGCGGGCTTCGTGCTGAGCATCGTCGCACTGCGCACCCTGCCGCTCTTCCTGGTCCAGGCGGTCACCAACGCCAGCCTGGCGGTCACCGCGCTCGCCGCCGCCCGGCTGCTCGGCGCCCGCCTGCGGCGCGGCGACGTGGCCGGGATCGCCGCGGTGGTGGTCGGCCTGACCCTGCTCGCGCTCGCCTCCGGCCCCGAGGGCCGCGACCACGCCCCGCCCGCCTTCCACTGGGCCCTGCTGGCCACCACGGTGCTGATGCTGCTGGTCACCGTGGTGCTGGCCCGGCACACCGGCAACGCGGCCGCGGCCGGCCTCGGCCTGCTCGCCGGCGTGGGGTTCGGCGTGACCAGCCTGGCCGTCCGGGTCCTGAACATCGACGGCCCGGCCGGCGTCTTCACCGACCCGGCGGCGTACGCGCTGGCCGTCGGCGGGCTCGGTGGCTACCTCGCGTACGCCCTCGCGCTGCAACGCGGCACGGTCACCGCGGCGACGGCCGCCGGCACCGTCGCCGAGACTTTCGGCCCGGCGCTGGTCGGCGTGGCGGCGCTGGGCGATGCGGCGCGCCCCGGCTACGCCTGGTGCGCGCTGACCGGTTTCGCGGTGGCGGTCGGCGGGACCTTCGTGCTCTCCCGCTTCGGGGAGGTGGAGGCCGAGGTCGGCCCCGCCACCCGCCCGGCCGCGGACGAGGCCGCCGAAGCCGCACTGCCGCCCCGGTAGATCGCCGACCGCGTCGCGGCCCCCGGTGACCGCCGCAGTGCGGCGCCCGGTGACCCCGACGGCCTCCGGTGACCGCGGCAGTGCGGCGCCCGGTGACCCCGACGACGCCCGGTCGCCCGGAGGGCCTCGCCGTGCGAAGGTGACTTGCCGGGCAATTCACCACAGCCGGCGAACGGCAGAACGGACCGTGCAGGACGGACCGGGCCCGACACCCGCGCCGGACACCGCACCGGACACGCCTCCGGGACACCTCCCGGACGGACGTGCCGGACCGGTCGACGGCGCGGCGCGCACAGAGCGGCAGGAGCCATGACGGACGAAGCCCACCAACCCCTCCGGAAGCCCCGCCGCCCCGCGGCCGACCCACCGGTGGTCCTGGTGACCGGTGCCTCCTCGGGCATCGGCGCCGCCACGGCGGCCCGCCTCGGAACGGCCGGCTGGCAGCTGCTGCTCTCCGGCACCGACCGCGCCCGCCTGGACGCCGTCGCCGCCCGCACCGGTGGCCGGGCCGTGCCCGAGGACCTCGCCAAACCGGACGGCCCGCAGCGCCTCGCCGAAGCAGCCCTCACGGCCGCCGGCCGGGTGGACGCGCTGGTGGCCAGCGCCGGCCTCGGCTGGCGCGGTCCCTTCGCCGAGACGCCCACCGACACCCTGGACCGGATGATCGAGGTCAACCTCGCCGCCCCGCTGCGCCTGGTCCGCCTCCTCCTGCCCGGCATGCTGGAGCGCCGGCGCGGCCGGATCGTGCTGCTCGGCTCGATGGCCGGCCAGGTCGGCGTCCGCGACGAGGCGGCGTACTCCGCGACCAAGGCCGGGCTGGCGATGTTCGCGGAGAGCCTCTGGTACGAGCTGCGCGGGACGGGCGTCGGCGTCCGGATCGTTCTGCCGGGCGCGGTCGAGACCCCGTTCTTCGCCCGCCGCGGCACCCCCTACCAGCGCGAACGCCCCCGCCCGGTCACCCCCGAGCTGGTGGCCGACGCCGTGTTCAGTACTCTCACCACCGCCTGCGACCGTCCGTTCGTGCCGCGCTGGCTCGGTCTCCCGGCCCGGATCCACGGTGTCGCACCGGGGGCGTTCCGGTGGATGGCCGCCCGGTTCGGCTGAGGCCGGCGCCGGTGCACCGGACCGTGACCGTCCGTCGGGCCGCCCTGGCGGTGGCGGGCGTCGAGCTGCTCCACCTGGCCCCGGCCGCCGTCCGCCTGACCGCGGTGCGCCGGACGGTCGCCCGCCGCACGGCCGGGTACGGCACCGAACCCCGCCACGTCGCGCTGACCTTCGACGACGGCCCCGACCCGGGCAGCACCCCGGACATCCTCGACGCCCTCGACGTGATCGGCGCCCGGGCCACCTTCTTCCTGCTCGGGACGATGCTGGAACGCGCGCCGGACCTCGGCCGCGAACTGGTGACCCGCGGCCACGAGGTCGCCGTCCACGGCTGGCACCACCGGCAGCAGTGGTACCCGGCGCCCGCTCGCGATCTGCGCGAGCTGCGCCGCACCGCCGAGGCGGTCACCGGGATCTGCGGCGCCGTGCCCCGCTGGTACCGCCCGCCCTACGGCGTCCGCACGGCCGGTCCGGCCCTCGCCGCCCGCCGCCTGGGCCTGCGCACCGTCCTCTGGACGGCCTGGGGGAGGGACTGGACCGGCCACGCCACCGCGGAGTCCGTCCACGCCACGGCCCGCCCCGGCCTCACCGGCGGTGCCACGCTGCTGCTCCACGACTCGGACTGCACCTCCGCGCCCGGTTCCTGGCGCGCCACCCTCGGGGCCCTCCCCCTGATCGCCGACCACTGCCGCAGCCACGGCCTGACCCTCGGCCCGCTGCGCGACCACGGCGTGCCGTAGCGCGTCGGCAGGCCTCACGCGGCCCGCCGCCCCCTGCAGCGGCCGAACGCGGCCCGCCCCAGGCCGACCTGAGCCGGGCCGATCTGCCTCAGCCCCACCCGCCTCAGCCCCACCTGAGCCGGGCCGATCTGCCCGGCCCGGACCGGCCGGTGGCCCGCGCGAGGCCGGCCCGCTACAGGCCGACCCGCTCCAGCGCCGCCGCGAACCCCGTCCGCCACCCGGCCGGCGAGGCACCGGGGGAGGGGGCCGGCGAGGGGCGCTCCAGGGCGGCGAGGGCGTTGCGGACCACCTCGGCGGGCCGGGCGGACGTCACGTCGGCATGACCCAGCTCCAGCTCGTGCTGGAGGTTGTCGCGGCCGTGGCCCTGGACGACGTCCAGCAGGAGCAGCCGGCGGCCGAGTGCCCGTGCCTCGCTGCAGGTGTCGCCGGAACTGGTGACCACCAGGTCGGCGGCGGCCATGAGCGCGGGGATCCGGTCGGTGTACCCGAACGGGTGCAGGCGCGGTCGGCGCCCGGCGGCCCGCCGGAGCCGGGCCTCCAGCTCGCGGTTGCGGCCGGCCACGGCGAGCACGTGCGGTCCGGCGTCCGCGAGCGAGGCCGCCGTGCGGGCGAGCGGGCCGAGCCCCCAGGAGCCGGACATCAGCAGCACGCACCGCGCGTCCGGCGGCACCCCGGCCTCTGCCCGGGCCTCGGCCCGTCCGGGCGGGCGGTAGAACGGTTCGCGCAGCGGCGCCGGCAGTACGGCGATCGCCGCTTCCGGCCGGTAGCGCCGCACCGCGCACGCGGCGACCTCGGAGGTGACCAGGAAGAGGTCGGTGCCGTCCTGCACCCAGAGCCGGTGCGGTGTGACGTCGGTGCAGAGGACGAGGTGGCGGAAGCCGGGCCCGCCGTCCGCACGCAGCCGGTTCAGCGCGGAGGTCGCGGTGGCGAACACCGACACCACCAGGTCCGGCCGCTGCTCCGCGACCAGTTCCCGCAGGGCCGGCACCAGCCGGGTCCGCGCCGCCGCGTCGGCGAGCAGCGCGATCCGGGCGCCGGGCCGCAGCGCCGAGAAGTGGAAGGCGTCGTAGAGCCCGGGCAGGCCGAGCAGTCGCCGGAACACCAACTCGCCTGCCGAGCCGGCCCGTTGCCCGAGTAGCGCCATCGCGTCCACGGTGGCGGTGGTCCACCCGCGCTCGTGCAGCGAGTCCGCGCAGGCCTGGGCCATCACGTCGTGGCCCTGCCCGAGCGAGCCGGAGACCAGCAGCGCGTGCGGCACGGGCCCCGCCTCAGGAGGAGCCCGACGCAGGCTTCGGTGCGGGGGCCGGCGCGGCCTCGTCCCGGTACCAGTCGGCGTACCGCCGCACCCCGTCCGCGAAGTTGGTCCGCGGCGACCAGCCGAGCAGCCGCTTGGCCTGCGCGGCCGAGATGCGGCGCCCGTCGTAGTCGGAGGCCCGGGCCTCGATGTGCTCGATGCTGACCGGCCCGAGGAGCCGGTCGACGGTGTCGGCGATGTCCCGCACCGAGATCGCGGTCGAGCCCTCCAGCGCGAACGTCTGGTCCTCGGCGGTGGGGGAGAGGGCCCGGACGTGGGCGTCCGCGAGGTCCTCGACGTAGACGAAGTTGCGGCTCTGCCGTCCGTCGCCCGCGATGGTGATCGGCCGTCCGGCCAGCGCCGCCTGCACGAACCGGGCGACCACCAGCTCGTCCCGCATCCGGGGCCCGTACGGGATGCCGTACCGCAGGATGGTGAAGTGCCGCCCGTACAGCTCCCGGTAGCTGTGCACCAGCATCTCGGCGGCGAGCTTGGTGGCGACGTACAGGTGCCCGCTGTGCTCCAGCTCGATCGGCACGTGCTCGTCCAGCTCCTGCTCTCCGCTGTCCATCCCGGCCTCCGCGAGGGCGGCGCCGTAGACCCAGACGGTGCTGGCCAGCACGGTGCGGCTGAGCCCGCTCCGCCGGGCCGCCTCCAGGACGGCCTCGGTGCCGTCGATGTTGGTGCGCACGGCCCGGACCGGGTCGGCGGCGACGCGTTCGACGTCCGCCATCGCGGCGAGGTGGAAGACCACCTCGCTGCCGTCCAGGGCCGCGGTGAGCGCGGGCAGGTCGAGGATGTCGATCCGGGCGAACTCCGCGCCGGGGTTGAGGTACTTGTCGGTGGTGTCCACCGCGAGCACCTCGTGCCCGGCCGCCAGCAGCCGGTCCACGACGTGTGAGCCGATGAATCCGCATCCCCCGGTGACGGCTACGCGCACGTTCTCTCTCCTTGTCCGGTGGGCCGGTTCGTTGGGTCGCGTTCCTCCGGGCGGCGGCCGCCGCCGAGCGGCCGTCGCCCGGCGCCTCAGCCGGCGAGACGGCGGTGGACGGCGGTGACGGCCTCGATCACCCGGTCGGTCTCGTCCTCGGTCATGTCGGAGTGCACCGGCAGGCAGATCTGCCGGGCACAGAGGTCCTCGGCGACCGGCAGCGGGCCCCGCCGGTAGGCGGCCAGCACCGGTTGCAGGTGCAGCGGCAGGTCGTAGACCTCGCCGGAGAGCCGGACGGCGTACTCCTCGGCCACCGCCCGCTTGAACGCGGCCCGGTCGACGCCGGGCGGCAGCAGCGCCACGTACTTGTAGTAGTTGCTGCGCGAACCGGCCGGCTCCGTCACCGGCCGCAGGCCGTCGAGGCCGGCGAGCGCCGCGTCGTAGCGCTGGGCGACCCGGCGCCTGGTCTCGACGAACTCCTTGAGCCGCCGCAGGTGCACCGTGCCGACGGCGGCGTTCAACTCGCTCATCCGCCAGGAGGCGCCGAACCGGACGTGGTGGTTGGTGGTGAACGAGCCCTTGCCCTGGTCGCGGTAGATCCGGGCCTCGTCGCGCAGCTCGGCCGACTCGGTGAGGATCATGCCGCCCTCGCCGCTGGTGGTGACCTTGGTCGGGTAGAAGGAGAACGCGCCGGCCAGGCCGAACGACCCGGCGCAGCGCCCGGCGTAACTGCTGCCGTGGGCGTGCGCCGCGTCCTCGACCAGGGGGATGCCCCGGCGGTCGCAGATCGCGCGCAGGGCGTCCACCTCGGGGGTGATCAGCCCGCCGATGTGCACCAGGACCACGGCCGCGGTGTCCGGGGTGAGGGCCGCCTCCAGCGTCTCGGGGCCGAGCGCGAGGGTGGCCGGGTCGACATCGGCGATCACCGGACGCCCGCCCGCGTGCACGATGGCCCCGGCGGTCGCGTAGAAGGTGACGGCCGGGACGACCACGTCGCGGTCGCGGACGTCGACGGTTCGCAGGACGATCTCCAGCGCCGCCGTGCCGCTGGCGACGGCGACCGCGTGGGTGGCGCCGTGCTCGGCCGCGAAGGCCTGCTCGAAGCGCTCGGTCCACGGGCCGAGCGTCAGCGCGCCGGTGGCGAGGATCTCCGTCACCGCGTCCGCGACGGCCGAACGGTCGCTCTCGTCGAAGACGATGCGAGCGGGTGGAACGCCCATCGGGCCTCCTCCGGCAGCAGGGATGAACAGGGGATCTGACAGGTACTTCCTGGGTGGACCGGGCAGAACGGCCGGGCCAGGCACATCACGCTACTTCGCCCGGGCGACCCCGGCCCGTTGTCACCGCCCGGCCGGGTGACCCGGGGCCCGCCGGGCCCGCCCCGCTGCCCGGCGGGCGTGGCATCCGGCCGCCGGGTGGGCCCCCGGTTGTACGACGGGCCCTCGTTGTACGGCGGGTCCGCTTGTACGGCGGGTCCGCGCCGGCGGGGCCCGGGGCGCTGTTGCCGGGGCCGGAGACTCCCTCCGGTGGGGGAGGACCGGGCCTCCCGTGGGAGGCCGGCGATGCATCGTTCGGGTGGGTCCGCTACTGCGCACGCAGTACGCGAAGTGTCTGCGCAGCGATGACGACGCGGGGCCCTCCGGCGGCCGAGGATGGCCGGGCTGCGGGAGACCCGGGCCGGCTGGCCGACGGGTGCGCCCGCCGCACGCACCTGCCGAACGTCGTTCGAAGGAGTCTGCTCCCCCCATGGCCACATTCCTGTACCGCCTGGATTCCTGTACCGCCTGGGCCGGTGGGCCTTCCTCCGGCGCGTCTGCCCCGGCCGGCCGCACGTCGCCCTGGAACCGGAGCCGCAGCCGGAGCCGCAGCCGGGACGTGGCTGGCCGGCCGGGGGCGGGCAGGGCGCCCACGGCGGAGCGACAATTGACACGGTCCGGCTCAAGTCCCACGGTCCGGTGGGGCCGTACCCAAGGGAGGCCAGCGATGGCTCGCTCGGTCGGAATCGATCTGGGTACCACCAACTCCGTCGTCTGCGTCCTGGAGGGCGGCGAAGCCTCGGTCGTCCCCAACGCGGAGGGCGCCCGCACCACGCCCTCGGTGGTGGCGTTCGCCAAGGGCGGCGAGGTGCTGGTGGGCGAGGTGGCGAAGCGCCAGGCGGTGACCAACGTCGACCGCACGGCCCGCTCGGTGAAACGGCACGTCGGCGACGCAGGGTGGCGCTTCCCCGAGGCGGGGGACGTGGACGGTCGGCGCTACACCGCGCAGGAGATCTCCGCCCGCGTGCTCCAGAAGCTGAAGCGCGACGCCGAGGCCTACCTGGGCGAGGACGTGACCGATGCCGTCGTCACCGTCCCGGCGTACTTCAACGACTCCCAGCGCACCGCCACCAAGGAGGCGGGCGAGATCGCCGGGCTGAGGGTGCTGCGCATCGTCAACGAGCCGACCGCGGCGGCGCTCGCGTACGGGCTGGACAAGGAGAACGACCAGACGATCCTGGTCTTCGACCTCGGCGGCGGCACCTTCGACGTCTCGCTGCTGGAGATCGGCGACGGCGTCGTCGAGGTGAAGTCCACCAACGGCGACACCCACCTCGGCGGTGACGACTGGGACCAGAAGGTCGTCGACCACCTGGTGCAGCAGTTCAGGAACGGCCACGGCATCGACCTCGCCAAGGACAAGATGGCGGCGCAGCGGCTGCGCGAGGCGGCGGAGAAGGCGAAGATCGAGCTCTCGTCCGCGAGCGAGACCGGTATCAACCTGCCCTACGTCAGCGCCTCCGCCGACGGTCCGCTGCACCTGGAGGAGACGCTCACGCGGGCCCAGTTCCAGCAGCTGACCGCCGACCTGCTGGAGCGCTGCAAGGGGCCGTTCCACCAGGCGGTGGAGGACGCCGGGATCCAGGTCTCCGACATCGACCACGTCATCCTGGTGGGCGGTTCGACCCGGATGCCGGCCGTGACCGAGCTGGTCAGGTCGCTCACCGGGAAGGACCCGCACAAGGGCGTCAACCCGGACGAGGTGGTGGCGGTCGGCGCCTCGCTCCAGGCGGGCGTGCTGAAGGGCGAGGTCAAGGACATCCTGCTGCTCGACGTCACCCCGCTGTCCCTCGGCATCGAGACCAAGGGCGGCATCATGACCAAGCTGATCGAGCGGAACACGACCATTCCGACCAAGCGCTCGGAGATCTTCACCACGGCCGAGGACAACCAGCCGTCCGTGCAGATCCAGGTCTTCCAGGGCGAGCGCGAGATCGCCTCGTACAACAAGCGGCTCGGCGGGTTCGAGCTGACCGGCCTGCCGCCGGCGCCCCGCGGCCTGCCCCAGATCGAGGTCACCTTCGACATCGACGCCAACGGCATCATGCACGTCGGCGCGAAGGACCTCGGGACCGGCAGGGAGCAGAAGATGACCGTCACCGGCGGCTCCTCGCTGCCGAAGGACGACATCCAGCGCATGATGCGCGACGCCGAGCAGCACGCCGAGGAGGACCGGCAGCGCAGGGAGGCCGCGGAGATCCGCAACCAGGCCGAGCAACTCGTCTACTCGACCGAGCGGATGCTGGCCGACAACCCCGACAAGGTGCCGGGCGATGTCAAGGCCGAGGTGGAGGCCGCCCTCGGCGACCTCAAGGAGAAGCTCAAGGGCGAGGACGCCGCCGCCGTACGGCTCTCGATGGAACGGGCGGCCCTCGTCGCGCAGAAGATCGGCACGGCCATCTACTCCCAGGCCTCCGCCGGTGCGGGCGCCCGGCCCGAATCCGGCTCGTCGGACGACGCCGCGGCCGCGCCGGACGGCGAGGAGGAGGTCGTCGACGCCGAGATCGTGGACGAGGAGAGGCCGAGGGGCCCGGCCGGCTGAGCCGGGCCGGGCCGGGTGTCACGGCGTCAGGCCGGTCAGGCAAAGCCACGCCGGTCACGCCGGCCCCGGAGAAATGGTCTGGACCACTATGCGGAACGGTGATGACAGCTCCGGGGCGGGCGTGTGATCGTTTCCGCCATGCCGAGCTTCTCCTCGTACGACCGCACCCGGATCAGCTACGAACTCACCGGAGAGGGCGACCCGCTGGTGGTGCTGGGCGGCGGTCCGGGGATGGACGTGCGCTACCTCGGCGACCTCGGCGGTCTCGACCGCCGGCGCCGGCTGGTCCTGGTCGACGCCCGTGCCACCGGGCGCTCCGAGGCGCCGGCCGACCGCTCCACCGTGTCCTTCGTCGAACAGGCCCGGGACGTGGAGGCGCTCCGCCGCCACCTCGGCCTGGACCGGATCGATCTGCTCGCCCACTCGGCCGGCTGCCTCACCGCCCAGGAGTACCAGGCCGCCCACCCGGCCCGGATCCGGCGGTCCGTGCTGGTCGCACCGGTCGGCCGAGCCGGCCGCGAGCCCGACCCGGCCGAGCTGGCCGCCCTCCGCGCCGCCCGCGCGGGCGAGAGCTGGTACCCGGATGCCGCCGAGGCCGACCGGCTGCTCGCCGAGGGCGGCCACGAAGGCGTCGCACTCGTCGAACTCCAGCGCCGGATCGTGCCGTTCTTCTGGCACGTCTGGGAAGAGCGGCGTCGAGCCGAGTACCGGCCCGAGCACGCCGCCACCCTGCCCTGGCTGCGCGAGGCCTTCTACGCCGGCTCGGCCGCCGGAGCCGCCCTGCCCGGGCGGATCGCCCGGCTGGGCGCCGCCGCCACTCCCGTCCTGGTGGTGGCCGGAGCCTCGGACGGCATGATCGGCACCGCACCGGCGCGCGCGGTGGCCGCCTGCCACCCCGCGAGCCGGCTGGAGGTGCTGGCCCGCTCCGGCCACCGGCCGTGGGTGGAGGAGCCGGAACGGTTCACCGGACTGGTCGCGGAGTTCCTCGACGCCGGCTGAGGCGCCGTCCGAGGCAGGTTCGAGGCAGGTCCGAGGCACGTCGAGGCACGTCCGGGACGCCGGCCAGGGCGTCGGCCGGGACGCCGTCAGGGCGAGAGGCCGGCCCGCGGCGGGTGGAGGGATGCAGCGAAGGCGGCGAGGGCGGCGAAGTCTTCGTTCCGCAGGCCGATCCGCGGATTGACGTGATGGAGGAGTGCGGGTGCGCCGTGGCCGGCCGCCACGTGGGCGTGATCCGCGTCGCCCTGCTCGTCGTCCACCCACGCGAACGGGCGGCCGTCGGCGTACGCCACCAACGGCCCGGACTTCCAATGGACGCCGTCGGGACGCTCGTTGAGCAGGGCTTCGCCGAAGTCGACGAACGGCAACCGGGGCAGACCGAGCACGGGTCCGATCCACCTGTTCGCGTCATTCATCCATGCCGTGGCCCAGCACAGCTCGTAGTCCAGCGCCAGCAGGGCCCGCCCGTGACGGGGGTCGAGCCATATCCGTTCCGGCCGCACGCGGGCACGTGGCCTCCCGGGATCCCCGGCGGCTCCGTCCTTCCGCGGGATGCGGACGGTCATGTAGCCCTCGGGCCGTCTCCCGTGCTCCGCGGCGTAGGGATTCAGGGGGCCGTCGACATCGAGGAACAGCAACGGCCGCTCCATGGCACCCCCGGATCGCTCGCGATCTCCTGAATCGTCGGAAGCATATCCGTCGTCAGGGTCGCCCGGGCGGGTTTCTCCGGGGTGCGCGGCGAGCATCGAGGATGCCGCGCCGTCCTCGCGGGTCGACCGTGGAGCCGATGCGCCACCTGTCGTACGCCGCCAGTCCTGACCCGACCGCCGAAGTCCGGGACGGCCCGTCGAAGAGGCCGCTGCCGGAGCACCGCGCGCCGCGGTCCGCCGGTGCGAGGCGGCGCTGCTGCCGTGGCCGTGGCAGGCCGGGGGCGAGCTCGGTGAGCCTCTCCGTCCGCTCCCTGGACGGCTCCGCGGTGCGCGGCGGGGTCCCCCTCCCCGGGGCTGTGGTGGCACACTTCGGACACACCCGGGGCCGGCGCGCCGTGGGCTGCCGAGGCCGCCCGCGGGGAGGTCCCGGGACGACGTGGACGAGCCCCACCGAGCGGGAGGGACGCCGTGGACGGGACCTCGGAGCAGGCCTTGACCGTCAGGCCGTCCCGGGCGCCGGCCGAGGGGGCGGGCGCACTCCCTGCCGCACTCCCTGCCGCCGGTGGACCGTACCGTGACCGAGGGATGCTGACGATGTCCGGAGACGACCCCGCCCCGCAGGCCGGCCGCTGGGTGGTCGGCATCGACGTCGGCGGATCCGGGATCCGGCTCGCGCTCGCGCCGGGCACCTGGCCCGCCGGGCTCGCCGACGCGCGGACGCGGGACATCGCCGCGCCCGTGCGGGTCGGCGCGGCCGGCCATGACGCGGACGCGCTCCTCGCCGAGCTGCTCCCCGCCCTCGACGCCCTGGTCACCGGGCTGCCCGCGGGCGCGCGGATCGGCGCCGTCGCCGTCGGCGCGACCGGGATGGCGTTGCTCGGCCGCGACCTCGCGGCCGGGCTCCCCGGTCCGCTGGCCCGCGCGACCGGGGCGGAGTGGCTGGTGCTGGCCGGCGACGCCGTCACCGCGTACGCGGGCGCGCTCGGCACTCGGCCGGGTGTGGTGGTCGCGGCCGGCACCGGCCTGGTGGCGGTCGGCCACCACCCGGACGCGGGCTGGCGGCGTGCCGACGGCTGGGGCCAACTGCTCGGCGACTGCGGCAGCGGCGGCTGGATCGGGCGCGCGGGCCTGGAGGCGGCCCTGCGCGCCTACGACGGGCGGACCGGCGGCTCGCCCGCGCTGCTGGCGGCGGCCGAACGACGCTACGGCCCGGTGACCGGACTGCCCGCCGCGCTCCAGCCGCGCCCCGACCGCGCCGCGTTGCTGGCGGCCTTCGCCCCGGACGTCGCCACCGCGGCCGAGGGCGGTTGCCCGGTCGCGGACGGGATCGTGCGGCGTGCCGCCGAGGAGATCGTCGCCGCCGCGACGGCCGCCGCCACCGCCGCCGGGCTCACGGAGCCCCGGCTCGCCCTGACCGGAGGCCTCTTCCGGCTCGCCCGGCTGCGCGGGGCCACCCACGCCGCCGTGGCCGCCCGCCTCCGCGGAGCCCACCTCCAGCGGCCCGACGGCCCGCCCCTCCTGGGCGCCCTCCGCCTGGCCGCCACCGCGGCCACCGGCCTGCCATGGCCGGTCGATCCACCCCTCCTCGACGTCCTGCGCGTTCCTTGACGTCCTGCGCGCTCCTTGGCCTCCGGCGCGTTCACGTCCTGCGCGCCCACGCAGGCCGCCCGCCGCCCGCCGCCGCCCTCTGACGCCCGGGTCCCCCGGAGCCCGGGCCCACCCGACGCCCGGTCGGTGCCACCTCCACGGTCGGACGGCCCGAGGTGCCACCTCCGCGGTCGGACGGCCCGAGGTGCCACCTCCGCGGTCGGAAAGCCTGACGGGTGCCGCTCACTCCTCGTCGGCGGGGAGGACCCAGCGGAAGGGCATGAGGTCCCTCTCCCAGGGGGCGAGGCCGGCCAGCTCGTCGGCGGCTTCGGGCGTGCGGAGCAGGCAGCGGTGGCGGAGCAGGTCGCGGCGTTCGCGGGGTGTCAGCAGCCGCTCCTCCGGGCCGAGGTCGGCCGGGTGGTCGGGGTCCGGTTCCGTGCTGCCGTCGATCGGGCGGTCGCCGTCCACGTTGAGCCGGTCGCCGGCCGGCGTCCGGTAGTCGAGCCGGAGGCTGGTCCCCCACTGGGAGTTGCCGCCCCAGCCCTGGGAGAGGTCGACGGTCGGCCGGTGGCGGCGCCGGAAGCTCCAGTACAGCGGCGAGCGGTCGGCTGCACCGTGCTGCGCATGGTCGGCACCCGCCCGGACCCGGACGCCCGCCCGGCCGAACACCAGGTCACCGAGGATCAGGCCGGGCCAGAGCGTCCCGGTGATCTCGATCGGTGACCGGGGGTCGTCGGCCTGCTCGACCTCGACGATCTCGTGCAGGAGCGGGTCGAAGGCCCCGGCCCCGGACGGTGTCATGCCGAGGGCGCCGAACAGCCCGAGGTACTCGTGGTCCGGGAAGGCGAGTCCGGGTGGGGCGATGTCCACCGGATTGTCGGAGTGCTGCCGGCCGCAGCAGGAGGTCGCTCACCCGGCTCAGGGCGTAGAGCTGTCGGTGCAGGCCCAGGATGCCGGCGTCGGTGCGCTTCGCGGTCCACCATCCGTTGCATTCGGCCGCCACCGTGAGCGCGGCGCGGTATCCGCCCCGGGCCCGGTCGAGCCACGGCACGACGACGTCCGCGTACGCGTCCGGTCCCTCGTGTTCCAGCAGGCCCTCGTAGAGCTCTCGCGCTCCCATCCCGTTCAGCATGGCCCGGACTCTAAGGGACGGCCGGGGGCCGGGCCGGCCGCACTGTTCCCGCTGCTTACACCCCGGCCGGACGCTCTCCGGCGCGGCCGGCAGCCCCGCCGGGCGGGGGAGGGCGGACCGGAGCACGATGGACGGGTAGTCCCGGACAGCGCCAACTGAACGGGCCGGTGACGGGAGGACGTGATGATCGGGGCGGCGGACATCAGGGAGTGGCGTGGCCGCGCCGTGATCGACGAGAAGGGCCGCCGGATCGGCACGCTCGAATCCGTCTACGTCGAGACCGCCAGTGACCAGCCGTTCTTCGCCACGGTCACGGTCGGCCTGCCCTCGCGGCGACGGCTCGTGTTCGTCCCGCTGGACGGCGCCGTGCTCGGACCGGGGTACGTACGGGTGGCGTTCCCGAAGTCCCTGGTCAAGGAGGCGCCCTCGATCGGCACCGACGACGTCCTGCCGGCCGAGAACGAACCGGAGGTCTTCGCGCACTACAAGCTCGACTACGCCCCCGGTGCCGGCGGGGAGCGCCGCCTCGCCCGGCCCTGAGCGTCGGCCACCCCTGAGCGCCCGTCCGGCCCTGAGCGCCCGCCCGGCGCTGAGCGCCCGGCCACCCCTGCGCGGTCCGGCGGCAGAGCGTTCCGACGGCCCGGGCGTTCCGGCCGCCTGACCGTTCCGGCTGCCCGACCGTCCCGGCCGGCCCAGGTCGTCGTCATACCCCACGGGGTACACTGGGGGCCCGGTCGGTAGAGGAAGGCAGCCCAGGCATGAAGGTGGACGACGAGGCGGTCGGCGCGGTCCTGAACCGGCTCCGCCGGGCCCAGGGGCAGCTGGCCGGGGTGATCGCCATGATCGAGGCGGGTCGGGACTGCAAGGACGTCGTCACGCAGCTGGCGGCCGTCTCCCGTGCCCTCGACCGGGCGGGTTTCAAGATCGTGGCCAGCGGCATGCGCCAGTGCATGGCCGGTGCCGACGCGGACACCCCGCCGATGAGCGAGGCCGAGCTGGAGAAGCTCTTCCTCACCCTGGCCTGACGACCTGGCAGTCATGACGGCCCCCGGCGTGGGTCCGCATGCCCGGGTCCGCCGACGGCAACGGGCGTCCCGGCGCGGTTCCGGCGCAGTTCCGGCGCGGTCCTGGCACGGTCCCGGCGCGCGGCCACTCGCCCCTGACTCCCTGTCATCCCGGCGCAGCCGGCCACGCAGTCACCCAACACGTTTCGCTCATCGCCCAACGCCCCGACGCCCCGACGCCCGTCACACCCGTCAGCCCGTCACACCCGTCAGCCCGTCACGCGTCACCCGGCCCACCCGGGACGCCCCGGAGTTCCCGGATCGCCCGATAGTCCGTCATGCGTCGTTCACGTCCCGGTTGCCGATCTTCGGATGAATGGGGGCCGTCCGCAGTTGTACAGCCAACTGCGAACGCCTCCCTCCCCCCTCCGTGACCAGCCGCCGACGGCCCAGGCCCCGCCCGCACCCCCAGCCGGGCCGGCCTGCCCGAGCGCGGCGGACAGGACAACCGTGGCCACCGGCAGCGCCCTGACGCCCACCTCACCCGCCAGCCCCGTCGAGGGCGACCGGCTCGCCTTCCACTGGACGACCGACGCCCCCGACGCCAAGAACTGGGTCGGCATCTACGACGGCACCCGCCAGCCGGGCAACGGCGGCTCGCTGCTCTGGAAGTACACCCCGGGCGCCGCCGGCGACGTCCAGCTCGACACCGCGGCGCTGACCGGCGGCCCGTACACGGCCTACCTGCTGGCCAAGGACGGCTACGGCATCCTGGCGAAGACGGAGCCGTTCACCTTCCGGCCCAAGCCCGCCGTCGTCCGCCCGCACAGCGCCGTCGACGCGCTGACCACCGCCCCGGTCGCCCCCGGCGCCGCCGTCTCGGTCAGGCTCGGCGGCCTCTGGTCCCGTCCGGCGGGCAACCCGGCGGGCACCGCCGCCTTCCGCCGGATCAGCGGCGCCGGCTGGCTCTCGGTGGCCGCCGACGGCACGGTCGCCGGTACCGCGCCCGCAGGTCCGACCAGGAACCCCGAGGTGGTCGTCGTCGGAGTCCGGGACAGCGCCGGCGCCTCCGACACCGTGACCGTGCAGATCCCGGTCGCCGACCCGGCGGGCCCGCTGCGCCTGAAGACGGCGAGCTGGAACCTCGCCGACGCGGGAGCCGGCTACACCGACGCGCCCGAGAAGCAGCTTCGCGTCGTCCTCGCCCAGGGGCTGGACGTGCTGGCGTTGCAGGAGACCGCCGGTACCGCCGCCCGGGCCCTCGCCGACGCCCTCGGCTGGTACGCCTACCAGAGCCAGGGCAGCGTGGGCATCCTCAGCCGCTACCCGCTGACCGCCGTCACCCCGGTGACCGCCGACCTCCCCGCCGCCGGGGCCACCGTCCAGCTTCCCGGCGGCCGCAGCGTCCGGTTCTGGGCCGCGCACCTGGACGAGGCGGACTACGGCCCGTACGCCGTGCAGGACGGTCGTGGCGCCGCCGAGGTGCTGGCCGGCGAGAACGCCTCCGTCCGGCTCCGGCAGGCCAGGGCGCTGGCCGACGCCGTCCGGGCGGACGCCGCGGGCCGCAGGCCGGTGGTCGTCGCCGGGGCGCTGTCCTCGCCCTCGCACCTGGACTGGACGGCCGCCACCGCCGCCACGCACGGCGGCGCCGGCCCGGTGGCCTGGCCGGTCACCACCGTGCTCCAGGCCGCCGGACTGACCGACAGCTTCCGCGAGGAGAACCGCGACCCGGCCAAGGCGCCCGGCTTCACGTGGTCGCCGACCCGCAGGCAGCGCGCCGACGGCAGGGCCGAGCCGCAGGACCGGATCGACTACGTCCTGTACGCCGGGCCGCTGCAGCTCGCCGAGGCGCACACCCTGGTCGCCGACTGGCCCGCCACCGGTACGGACCCGGCCGCCCTCGCCGCCAACGAGTGGCCCTCCGACACGGCCGCGGCCGTCGCCACCTTCCAGCTCTGACGGCCGCGCGGCCCTCGTTCGCGCCGCATCCGCCGATCCACCTCCGCCACCCCCGAGAGGCCCGTTCGCCATGTCCGAACTCTCCCGCCGCACCTTCGTCGGTGCCACCGCGGCCGCCGGCGCCGCCGCCGTCGTCGGCCTTCCGGCCACGCCCGCCGACGCCGCACCCGCACCCGCCGCCGGTCGTCTCACCGGCACCATCAAGGACGTCCGGCACGTCGTCGTGCTGATGCAGGAGAACCGCAGCTTCGACCACTACTTCGGCACGCTGGGCGGCGTCCGCGGTTTCGGCGACAAGCAGGCGCTCCAGTTCCCGGACGGGACGGACGTGTTCCGCCAGCCCGACGCCCGCCGCGCCGACGGCGGCGTGATGCTGCCGTACCGGATGGACACCTCCCAGTACAACGCGCAGAACGCGGGCGGCCTGCCGCACGACTGGGCCACCGGCCACCAGGCGATCAACAACGGCGCGATGAACAAGTGGGTCGCCGCCAAGGGCGAGCGCACCATGGGCTACTTCACCCGCGCCGACATCCCCTACCAGTACGCGCTGGCCGACGCGTTCACGATCTGCGACGCCTACTTCACCTCCCTGGCGGGCCCGACCGACCCCAACCGCCTCTACCTCTGGACGGGCACCGCCGGTCCGGGCCGGGACGGCACCACCGGGCCCTGGATCGACAACACCCCGGTGACGGACAACCCGGTCGCCGACTGGACGACCTACGCCGAGCGCCTCCAGGCGGCGGGCGTCAGCTGGCGCGTCTACCACAACCCCAGCAAGGACGACCGGACCGGCGACTACGACGACAACGCCCTCTCCTACTTCAAGCAGTTCCACGACTTCCCCGCCACGGACCCGCGTTACGTCAACGCGATGACCAAGTTCGACCCGGCCGCGTTCGACGCCCACTGCAAGGACGGCACCCTGCCGACCATCTCCTGGCTGGTTGCGCCCTACCTCTTCTCCGAGCATCCGGAGGCCGGCCCGGCGTACGGGGCGCACTGGGTCAACACCGCGCTGCAGTCGCTGATGTCCAACCCGGCGGTCTGGCAGCACACCGTCTTCCTGGTCATGTACGACGAGAACGACGGCTACTTCGACCACATGGTCCCGCCCACCCCCGAGCCCGGCACGCCGGAGGAGTTCACCCAGGGCCGGGCGATCGGCCTCGGCAACCGCGTCCCGCTCTGGGTCATCTCGCCCTGGTCGCGCGGCGGCTACGTCAACTCCCAGGTCTTCGACCACACTTCGGTGCTGCGCTTCATGGAGCAGGTCACCGGTGTCGCCGAGCCCAACATCTCCGCCTGGCGGCGAGCCGTCTGCGGGGACCTCACCAGCTGCTTCGACTTCGCCGCCCCGGACCTCTCGATACCCCAACTGCCGGACACCAACGCCCTGATGGCCAGGGCTGATGCCGGGACCAAGCTCCCCGGCGTCCAACTCCCCGCCGCCGGAACCCAGTCGATGCCCGTCCAGGAGCGCGGCGACCGGCCGCACCGCCACCTGCCCTACCAGCCCTGGGCCGACGCCGACGTGGACCGCAGGACCGGCAGGGTCACCTGCACCATGAGCAACGACGGCACGGTCGCCTTCCCCTACACCGTCTACCCGAACATCCTGCTCCCGTTCGCCGGCACGCCCCACACGGTGGCCCCGGGTGCCACCGCCACGTACGTCTGGGACGCCGCCGCCACCAACGGCCGCTACGACTTCACCGTCCACGGCCCCGACGGCTTCGTCCGCCGCTTCGCCGGCACCGTGATCCGCGACGGACGGAACGCCCCGGACGGCCCGGACGGCCAGAACGACGTCGGCGTGCCGATCGTGACGGCCGACCTGAGCAACTCCTCCCGGCTCACCCTCCAGCTGGTCAACGACGGCATGACCGACCTCTCCTTCACCGCCACGCCCAACGACTACGCAGGCACCGCGCAGACCGTCTGGGTCAAGCCCGGCAAGCAGGTCGACCTGGCCTGGCCGCTGGACGGCCAGGGCCGTTACGACGTCGTCGTGACGGCCGCCACCGGCCTGCGCTTCACCCGGCGCTACGCCGGCCGGGTCCACTGACCCGACCCCGCCCGGGCGGGCCCGCACACGGGCGGGGCGGCGCCGAACCGGTGACCCCCGGCCGTGGCGAGGCCGCCCGGCCGGGGGCCGCGGCTACCGTCGGGCGCATGCAGAAAATCACCACCTTCCTCTGGTACGACCACCAGGCCGAAGAGGCCGCCCGCTTCTACACCTCGGTGTTCCCGGACTCCCGGATCACCGAGATCACCCGCTACGGCGCGACCGGCCCCGGCGCGGCGGGCAGCGTCATGACCGTCACCTTCGAACTCCACGGCCAGCAGTACACCGCCCTCAACGGCGGCCCGCTGTTCCCGTTCACCGAGGCCGTCTCGCTCCAGGTCGAGTGCGCCGACCAGCAGGAGGTGGACGAGCTCTGGGAGAGGCTCACCGCCGACGGCGGCCAGGAGAGCGCCTGCGGCTGGCTCAAGGACCGCTACGGCCTCTCGTGGCAGATCACCCCCCGGGTGCTGAACGAGCTGATCGCCGATCCGGACCGGGAGAAGGCGGACCGCGTCATGGCGGCGATGCTGCAGATGCGGAAGATCGAGATCCAGCCGCTCCTCGACGCCGCCCGGGGGTGAGACCGTGACAGCCGCGCCCTACCGCTGCATCCTCTACGTCCGTGCCACCCCGCAGCACGTCTGGCACGCGCTCACCAACGCCGACGAGTCCGCCGTCTACTGGGACCACCGCAACGTCTCCACCTGGCTGCCCGGTGCCCGTTGGGAGCACCGGCGGACCGACGACTCCGGCACCGTGGACGTGGCCGGCACGGTCGAGGCCGCCGAACGCCCGCACCGGCTGGTCACCACCTGGGCCGGCCCGGACGAGCAGCGCCCGGGCGGCCCGTCCCGGGTCACCTTCGAGCTCCAGGGACACCTGGACCTCACCCGGCTCACCGTCACCCACGACCGGCTCGCCGACGATGCCGAACGCGCCGACGCCGAGGCCGGCTGGTCGGCCGTCCTGTCCAACCTGAAGACCTACCTGGAGAGCGGCCGGCCGCTCCCTCAGGAACCCTGGTCGATGCCCTGACGGACGGCGCCACAACCGCCCGTGCCACCACCCCGCGCGTGCCACCCGTTCGTGCCTGTCCCGCCCGGTGCACCCCCCGGTTGCACCCCGCCCGCGCGTGTCCCGTCCGGGCTATCCCGCCCGGTGCTCGCGTCCGCGCCAGAGCCGGGCCAGCCCGGCGGGCCGCAGCCGGCCGGCGCGCAGCCGCTCGCCGCGTGCCAGCCGGCGCAGCCAGGCGAACCGGGAGAACCGCTCCCGGTTCGCCACCGACGCCCGGTCCAGCTCCTCCATCAGCCGTCGGCCGCGGTGTTCGAGGTCCAGCTCGTCCAGGATCCGGTCCACCTCGGCCAGCAGCGCGCCGTGCAGCTGCCAGGCCTCGGGGTGCTGCTGGACCTGCCGCAGCAGCAGCTGGGCGACGTTCTCCCGGCTGGCCCAGGCGGCGGCCAGCTCGGCGGTGAGCCGCTGCTCGGCCTCCTCGGCGTTGCTGCTCACCTGGGTGGTGACCAGCACCGCGAAGCTCACCAGCGCCCCGCCGACGTGCGCCAGCAGCTCCTCCAGCGCCACCGCCACCTCGGCGGGGAACAGCTGTTCGCCGGGCGCGCGCCGCTTGGCCAGGTCGGTGAGCGAGCGGGCCAGCACCCGGATCACCACCACGCAGATCTCCAGCGTGTCCAGCCCGGTGCGCAGCACCAGCCGGGAGAGCAGGCCCTCGCTGATCCTCGGGTTGAGCCGCAGGCTGTCCTCGGCCTGGCGCAGCGCCCCGTCGACGTCCGCGATGGCCTGGTCGAGCCGGCGGGCCTCGTGAAGCCGCTCGGCCGCGCGTTCCACCGGGGTCGGCCGGCCGAGCTCCTCGGCGATGCCGTTCAGCAGGTGGCGGGCGCGCCGGGCGAGGTCCTCGATCGACTCGCCGGCGGTGTCCACCCAGACCGGCGGTGCGAACACCAGGTTGAACAGCAGCCCGACGACGGCGCCGATCAGGGTCTCCAGGACCCGGTCCCAGGCCTGCGAGGTCACCTGGGAGACGCCCAGGATGAGCATCGCGCTGATCGCGACCTCCTGGACGAACTCGTCCACCCGGACGAACCGCCCGATCGTCAGTGAGGCCAGGATGATCAGCCCGAGGCTCCACCAGGAGAGCCCGACGACCGAGCTGAACCCGATCGCGATCAGCACCCCGACCACCACCGAGTTGACCCGGCGGATGCTGGTGGTCAGCGTCGAGTAGACGGTGACCTGGACCACCAGCAGCGCCGTCAGCGGAGCGGTGAGCGGGGCCGGTTCGCTGCTCAGCCGGGTGGCCACCGCGTACGACAGGGTGGCGGCCACCGTCGCCCGGATCGTCTGGACGACGAAGGGTTCTCGGGCGCCGCGGCGCAGTGCGGTCGCGAAGGTCTCCGGAAGAAGGGCCATGCCGCCCTTCCTTCCCCGTGACGGCCGTCTCCACCGCCGGAGCGCCGGACCGCTACCCGAAAGAGCCGGGCCCGGTGGCCGCCGGGGCGGGGGCTACGGCTGCTTGCGCTGGTCGCGGAGCAGCTTCCACGGTGCCATCGCGGACTCCATCTGGACCCCGAGGCTCATCTTCGACGCGCCCTTGACCCGCTCCTCGAAGCGGATCGGCACCTCACGGATGGTCAGCCCGCGCTTGACGACCCGGTAGTTCAGCTCGACCTGGAACGAGTACCCGTTGCTGTTCACCGAGGGCAGGTCGATGGCCCGCAGGGTCTCCGCCCGCCAGGCCTTGAACCCGGCGGTGGCGTCCCGGACCCCGAGGCTGAGGATCGTGTTGACGTAGAAGTTCGCCCAGGCCGACAGCGCCTTGCGGTGCCACGGCCACTCCTCGGCGGTCGAGCCGCCCGGTACGTAGCGGGAGCCGATCACCACGGCGGTGTCGTCGGCCATCAGGGTCTCCACCATCACCGGGAGCACCGAGGCCGGGTGCGAGAGGTCGGCGTCCATCTGGATCACCACGTCCGCGCCCTCCTCCAGGGCCCGGGTCATGCCCGCTATGTACGCGCGTCCGAGGCCGTCCTTCTCGGTGCGGTGCAGTACGCCGATCGTGCCGGGGGAGTCCGCGGCGAGCTTGTCCGCGACCTCCCCGGTGCCGTCGGGAGAGTTGTCGTCGACCACCAGCAGGTGCAGGCCGGGCAGCTTGAGGTCCGCGAGCAGCCCGGCGAGGACCGGGAGGTTCTCCCGCTCGTTGTACGTGGGCACGACGACAACGACCTTGGGGGAGGCCTCGACCATGTTCTATTCCCTCGCGCGATCCCCGGCCGTGCCGCGCCGTCGGCGCCTTCGTCCGGCCGGACAGTTGTTCACTTCGGTCGAGCGAGTCTAGCCGCGCCCGGGACCCGCCCCCTCCACCGCGGTGCGGGGCGGCTCCCCAGGACGCGGAACAGGCGAGGAACAGGCGGGGAGCAGGCGCGGGGCGGGCGCCGAGCGGGCGACGCGCCGGGGCGCGCCCGCAGCCTTCCCGGCCGCGGGGGAGCAGGTCACATAGCCTGACCGGGCCGTCCGTCCGGCGGCCGGAGGTCGGGAGCCGCGTGCGGGTGGGCGGCCGGCGTCGTGGACAGTCGTGGACAGGGGACTACGTGAGCTCGTCAGCTTCGGTCGGTCCGGGCGCCGTGCCGTCGGTACGGCAGCGACTGCGGGCCTGGCTGCTCGAAGGCCTGACGGACATGGCCAAGCAGCACCCGGGCCCGCACGCCCAGGCGCCCGTCGAGCACAAGGGTGCCCGCTGGTGGCGGGTGATGTGCCTGACCGGCCTGGACTACTTCTCCACGCTCGGCTACCAGCCGGGCATCGCCGCCCTCGCGGCCGGACTGCTGTCGCCGGTGGCCACCATCGTGCTGGTGCTCGTCACGCTGTTCGGCGCGCTGCCGGTGTACCGGCGGGTGGCGAAGGAGAGCCCGCACGGCGAGGGCTCGATCGCGATGCTGGAGCGGCTGCTCTCGTTCTGGAAGGGCAAGCTCTTCGTCCTGACGCTGCTCGGCTTCGCGGCCACCGACTTCATGATCACCATCACCCTGTCGGCCGCCGACGCCACCGCGCACCTGGTGGAGAACCCGCATCTGAGCAGTGCCCTCTCCGGCAAGCAGGTGCTGATCACGCTCGTCCTGGTGGCCCTGCTCGGCGGCGTCTTCCTCAAGGGGTTCAGCGAGGCGATCGGCCTGGCCGTCGTCCTGGTCGCCGTCTACCTGTCGCTGAACGTGGTCGTGGTCGCGACCGGCCTCTACGAGGTCCTGCGCGCCCCGCACCTGGTCGGCGACTGGGTGGACGCGCTGACCGCCGAACACGGCAACGCGCTCGCCATGATCGGCGTCGCGCTGGTGGTCTTCCCCAAACTGGCGCTGGGCCTGTCCGGCTTCGAGACCGGCGTCGCGGTGATGCCGCACATCGAGGGCGACCCGGACGACACCGAGGAGAAGCCCACCGGCCGCATCCGCGGCGCCCGCAAGCTGCTCACCACGGCCGCGCTGATCATGAGCGTCTTCCTGATCACCACCAGCTTCATCACCACCCTGCTGATCCCCAAGGCGGCCTTCGAGCCCGGCGGCCAGGCCAACGGGCGCGCCCTCGCCTACCTGGCCCACGAGTACCTCGGCAACACCTTCGGCAGCATCTACGACCTCTCCACCATCCTCATCCTCTGGTTCGCCGGCGCCTCGGCGATGGCCGGGCTGCTCAACCTGATGCCCCGCTACCTGCCCCGCTACGGCATGGCCCCGACCTGGGCCCGCGCGGTGCGCCCGACCGTCCTGGTGCTGACCGCCATCGCGTTCCTGGTGACGTGGATCTTCGACGCCAGCGTGGACGCCCAGGGCGGCGCGTACGCCACCGGCGTCCTGGTGCTGATCAGCTCGGCCGCGATCGCCGTCACCATCGCGGCCCACAAGGCGGGGGAGCGCAACTGGACCATCGGGTTCGCGGTGATCGCCGGGGTCTTCCTCTACACGACGGCGGTGAACATCGCCGAGCGGCCGGACGGCGTCAAGATCGGAGCCTGCTTCATCGCCGGCATCATGCTGCTCTCGCTGCTCTCCCGGCTCAAGCGGGCGTTCGAGCTGCGCGTGACCGACGTGGTCCTGGACGAGGCCGCGGAGCGCTTCGTCCGCGACTACACGCACCGCCCGCTGCGGCTGATCGCCAACGAGCCCAACAGCCGGGACCTCGTGGAGTACCAGGAGAAGAAGCGGCAGATCCGCACGGACAACGACATCCCGGCCGAGGACGACCTGGTCTTCGTCGAGGTCACCGTCCGGGACCCGTCGGAGTTCGAGGCCGTCCTGCGGGTGCACGGCGAGGTGCTGCACGACCGGTACCGGGTGCTCTCGCTGGAGAGCTCCAGCGTGCCGAACGCACTGGCGGCACTGCTGCTGACGGTCCGGGACCGGACGGGGCAGCAGCCGCACATCTACTTCGAGTGGACGGAGGGCAACCCCTTCGCCCAGTTCCTGCGGTTCTTCCTGTTCGGCCACGGCGAGGTCGCCCCGGTCACCCGCGAGGTGCTGCGCGAGGCCGAGCCGGACCGCAACCGCCGCCCGCGCGTCCACGTCGGCTGAGGCCGGCAGGTGACCGCCCGGGCCGGCCCGGGCGGTCACCTGCCGGGGCGGGACCTGCCCCAGGCGGGGGCGACGAGGGCGACCAGGGCGACGGCGAAGCCGAGCTGGAGCGCGTGGCGGGTCCAGTCGATGCCCCTCGTGTTGGCGACGCCGATCCAGCCGGCGACCGCGTTGCCCAGCCAGGCGCCGGCCGCGCCGAGCAGCATCGTCAGCCACCACGGGATCGCCTGCGGGCCGCGCAGGAGGAGCCTGGCGATCATGCCCAGCACGAATCCGATGAGCAGTATCCACAGCAGCTGGAACATCGCATTCCACCTTTCGAGGGGTGTCGTCCCATGCTCGCCCTGAACACCCGTCCCGGCACGTCGGAGGCCGGTCCGCAAGCCCGCGCGGATCACCCGTTGGGGGTGGTGCGCGGAGGCCGGCGGACCGTGATCGTGGGAAGCGGAGCACCGGGCCCGTTCACCGGGGGACCGGGCCCACCTCCGATGCCGGGAGAGGCGGGAGACAGACGATGGACGACTATCCGCTGTTGAACATCTTCCTCACCACCATGTGGTTCTTCCTCTGGGTGTTGTGGATCATGTTGCTGTTCCAGGTCTTCGCAGACCTGTTCCGCGACGACGACGTGAACGGCTGGGGCAAGGCCGGTTGGTGCGTGTTCGTCATCCTCCTGCCGTTCCTCGGGGTGTTCGTCTACCTGATCGCCCGTGGCAGGGGCATGGGCATGCGGATGGCGGCCCAGAGCCGCAGGAACGAGCAGGAGTTCCGCGAGTACGTGCGCGACGCGGCCGCCTCGCAGCCCGCCTCGGCGGGCACGGCCGACGAACTGGCCAAGCTGGCGGAGCTGCGCAAGAGCGGCGACCTGACGGAGGAGGAGTACCAGCGCGCGAAGTCGCGCGCCCTGGCGTGACCCGGATCGGAGGCCTTCGATGGCAACGGCACAACACCACGCGCAGCCGGTCGGCCGGCCCGCGTCGTCACCGGCGGCGCACGCCGATGCGATGCTGACCTTCGCCGCCGTCCTCATGGGCGTCCTCGCCCTGTTCAACGGCCTGGACGGCATCGCGGCGATCAACCGCTCGCACGTCTTCGTCGGCAACGCCCACTACGTCTTCGGGGACCTGCGGGCCTGGGGCTGGGCGATCCTCGCCCTCGCGATCGCCCAGGGCTTCACCGTCGTGGGCATCCTGGCCCGGGTGCAGGTGGCCCGCTGGTTCGGTGTCGGCGTGCTGGTCCTGAACGGGTTCGCGCAGATGGCGTTCATCCCGTCCTACCCGGTCTGGTCGGTGATGATCATCGCCCTCGACGTCATCGCGATCTACGCGCTGATCGTCCACGGCGGCAGGGCGGAGCCCGGGACGGAACCCAGGACGGAAACGGAGAGGACCGTCACCGGGCCGTCCGGCACGGCGGGCGGCGACGCCGGCGGATGACCCTCCCGGCGGCCGGTGGCAGTACGGCCGACGGTGGCAGTACGGCCGACGGTGGACCGGGCACCCTCACGGGGCGCCCGGTCCACCGTCCTGCGGGGAGCGGGCACGGGCTCACTCGACCACCTGCCGGAACTCGGTGACCCGCAGGCCCAGGGCCTGGAAGCGGGCCAGCAGCCCGTACAGGTGGGCCTCGTCGACGACGCGCCCGACCAGGACGGTCTCGCCCGCGAGGAGGCAGCTCTCCAGGTCGGGGAAGCCCTCGCGCCGCAGGACGTCCGACATCCAGCCGGCGACTCGAATCTCGTAGCGCATGAATGCTCCCCCGGATCGGGCCACGGCGTCGGTCCGTGGCGGGCGGCTCGGTGAGCGGCTTCCGACTCCCATGCTGCCCGCGCCCGGCACGGCCGGGCATCACCCCGCCGAGGTGAACCCGGCCGGTGCGCGCACCCGATGGGTCGTGCGGGACGGGCCCCACCGGGACCGGCCCCACCGGGACGGGCACTACAGCAGGTGCAGCCGGCGGGCCCGGCGGACGGCGTCCGCCCGGCGGGTGGTGCACAGCTTGCGGTTGATGTTCTTGAGATGGGTCTTGACCGTGTTGACCGACACGTTGAGCTCGGCGGCCACCTCGGCGGTCGACATCAGCTGCGCCACCCGTTCGAGCACCTCCTGCTCGCGCGCGGTCAACGGCTCGACCGGCGCGGCCGTCGCGGGGGACCGCCCCGCGCCGTCCCGCATCGTGTCGGGCAGCCACGCGTGGGCCGCGGTCAGGAACGGCCGGTCCCGCAGGAAGCGGGACAGCCACGGTCCGGCCTCCAGGAACGCCCGCCGCAGCCGGTCGGGCCGCGCCACGGCGAGGGCGTGCGCGACGAGGCGCAGCGCCGCGTCGTCGTGCCCGGCCGCCAGCTTCGACTCGGCCCGGACCAGCAGGGCGCGGGCGGCGACGGCCGGTGTGCGGCCGACGTCCCGGGGCAGGGCCTCCTCCGCAGCCCGCCGGTCGCCGCGGGCCAGGTGCGCCCGCGCCGCGACGAGGGCGGCCTCGGCGCTCCCGGCGTGGCCGGCGTCCAGGGCCTCCAGGGCCGCCCGGGCGTCGCCGGTGTCCAGCAGCGCGGCCGCGGCGATGGTCGTGGCGCGGTCCCGGGCCCAGGGCGAGGCCTCCCAGGGCGTTCCGGCCGGGGGGAACGCCACCCCGGGCGGCCCGTCCGCGGGCTCCTGCGGCCGCCCGGCCGGGGCCGGCCCGCCGAGCAAGGCGAGCGCCCCGCGCGGGTCGCCGCCGTAGAGCGCCAGCCTGGCACGGGTGACGTCGAGCTCCGCCTGATGCAGGGGGTCGCCGTCGCCGTCCGCCTCGGCGAGCCGCAGGCTGACCCGGGCCGCCGGCAGGTCGTCGCGCTCCGCGGCGACCTCGGCGAGGACGAGGTGGGCGAGGCCGCACCCGCCGCTCCCCAGCGGGTCCTGCGCCTGCGCCTCGCGGACCGCGTGCAGGGCGTGGGACTCGGCCCGGCCGGGCGTCCCCTTCAGCAGTTCCGCCAGGGCGAGCAGGCCGTGCGACTCGGGCAGGGCCGGCGGCCGGTCGCCGGCCGATGTGCCGCCCCCGGCCGCGGGGCCTGCTGCGCCGTCACCCGCCGCGCCGTCCCCCGTCGCCCTGGTTCCCGCCCTCTCACCTGTCGTGCCGCCGCTCGCCGCGGTGCCGCCGAGGTCCGCCAGCAGCCCCGCGCGGGCCTCGTCGACGTGCCCCTCCCAGAGCCGGGCGGTGGCGAGCGCGGCCGACGACAGCGCGGAGAGTTCCGGGTGGGCGCGCCACCGCTCGGGGAGCCGGCGGCCGAGCCGCTCGACCGTGTGCGCGGCCTCCTCGACGGCCGGGCCGGTGCCGGCCGAGCGGGCCGCCATCAGCCGCAGGAAGGCCGCGCTCAGCCGTGTCGCGACGTCGTCGCCACCGGTGGCGGCCGCCCGTTGAAGGGCGCGGTCCAGGTGGGCGCGGCCCTTGCCGGTGTCGCGCGCGGCGATGGCCCGGGCGGCGCGGACCAGCTCGGCCGCCGGGCCACCGGTGCCCGGCGGCATGGCGGCGAACACCCCGGCCGGTGCCGCGGCCGCCCGCTCGCCGAAGAACCGCCCGATGGCGAGGTCCTCCACCAGCCAGCCCGCCGCGAGTTCCCACTCGTCCGCGGCGGCGGCATGCCGCAGCGCCTCGTCGAGCAGTCCGGCCCCGTGCAGCCAGCGGGCGGCCCTCGCGTGGAGCTCCTGCGCCAGGCCGGGGTGGCGGGCGCGCAGGTGGACCTGGAGGATCTCCGCGAACAGCGGGTGGTGGCGGTACCAGGAGTGGCCGAGCGGGGTGATGAAGGTGTTGGCGCGGGCGAGTTCGTCCAGCGTGCGCTCCGCGTCGTCCCTGCCGGTGAGGGCGTTCGCCAGCGCGGGGTGGGTGCGGTCGAGCAGGCTGGTGCGCAACAGGAGGTCCCGGGTCGCGGCCGGCTGGGCGTCCAGGACCTCGGCGAGCAGGAAGTCCGCGATCACGCTGTGCCCGGCCTCGAACTCCTTGAGGTACCCCTCCTGGTCCGGGGCGTGTTCGGCGGCCAGTGCGCACAGGCGCAGGCCGGCCGCCCAGCCCTCGGTGCGCGCGGTCAGCGCCCGGACGCCCTCCTCGGACAGGCCGAGGCCGTGGCGGCGCAGCAGGACGGAGGCCTCGTCGGGGGTGAAGGCCAGGTCGGCGGCGCGGACCTCGGTGATCTGGTCCGCCGCGCGGTAGCGGTGCAGGGGCAGCAGCGGTTCGTTGCGGCTGACCAGGACGAGACGCAGGCCGTCACCGCAGTGGCGCAGCAGGGCGTGGAGGTCGGCGGCGACGTCCGGGGAGGGGACCCGCTCGTACTCGTCGAGGACGAGGACGAGGGGCTGCCGGCGTGCGGCGAGGCCGCCGGCCAGGAGGGCGGGCAGGCCGGGGTGGGCCGGCCCGGCACCGGGCGGGAGGCCCGTCCCGGCGGGACCGAGGACACCCGAGCGGCGGAGCGCCTCGACGAGCAGGGCGCCGAAGGCACCGGGCCCGTCGTCCTGCTCTTCGAGGGTGAGCCAGGCGACGGGGCCGGGCAGCGGCGCGGTCCGCACCCAGTCGGAGACCAGCAGGGTCTTCCCGGCGCCGGCGGGGCCGTTGACCAGGAGCAGCGGGTGCGAGCGCAGGCCACGGGTGAGCCGCTCGGCCAGCCTCGGGCGGCGGACGAACGACGCCGGGACGGGGGGAACCCGCAGGCGGGTGGCGAGGACGGTGTCCGCCAGGGGCGGTGCCGGCCCGGGCTCGACGGTGCTCCGCTCCCTCGGGTCTGAGGTCATGGCGACCACCAGTCGTACGGCCGGACGGGGTGTCCGGGAAGGTTCTTCCTTCGATCTTCGATCGCGCTCCGGCCGCCTGCAACGGCTGGACGGCCCGTACGGGGGCCCGAACGGCCCCTGGTCCGTGGCCGACGGGCCGCGGGTGCGCCGCCCCGCCGCCGCCCCGCCGGTCACCCCAAACAGGTGATCCCGCCCCGACGGAGGCCGCGGTAGCTTCACAACGGGAACAGTTTCACAGCGGGGCGGCTCAGGGCCGGGCGGCGTCAGGCCGGACGGTTCCGGGCCGGGCAGCCCGACCGCAGGCCGGGCGCCGGTGCCCGCCCCCGGGGCCACCTCGGTCCCCCACCCCGCCGACCGGACCTCACCCACCAGGAGCGGACGTGAGCAACGAACCCAACAACCCCCGGCAGCTCGACGAACCGGGCCCGATCGACTACGTGGTCGTCGAGTTCCCCGGCAGCCGGATGACCGGGGAGGGCATGCCCGCACTCGTCGACCTGGTCGACCGGGGCATCATCCGCATCCTCGACCTGACCTTCATCAAGAAGGAGGAGGACGGCTCGGTCTTCGGCCTGGAGCTCGCCGACGTGACCGGCGACGGCGAACTCGACCTCACCTTCTTCGAGGGCGTCTCCTCCGGACTCGTCGGCCAGGACGAGCTCGCCGAGGCCGGCGCCCTCATCGCACCCGGCGACTCGGCCGCGGTGCTCCTCTACGAGAACCTGTGGGCCGCTCCGCTGGCCGCGGCCCTGCGCCACGCCGGCGCCCGCATGATCGCGAGCGGGCGGGTGCCCGTCCAGGACGTCATCGAGGCGCTGGACGCGCTCGACGCCACGACCTGACCCGCCCGCCCCGGTTCCCCGTCCGCCCTTCACACCTGAGGCAGGAAGCCATGCCCGGACTACTTCGAGGAGTCGCACGGACCGCGGTCGTCGCGGGGACGGCGACAGCCGTGTCCAACCGCGTCTCGCGCCGTCAGGCCGGCCGCTGGGCCCAGCAGGAGGAGGCCCAGCAGCCCCAGTACGCCCAGCCGGCCGCCGCGCCGCCGCCCGCCGCGCCCGCGCCCGCCTCCATGGACGACAAGCTCGACCAGCTGAAGGACCTCGCCGCGCTCAAGGAGCAGGGCGTCCTGACGGAGGAGGAGTTCGCGGCGCAGAAGGCCCGCATCCTCAACGGCTGACCCCGCACCGACGCCTGAACGCCCCCGGCACGTCCGCGGTCCGTCCCCGGCACCCCAGCCCCCGGCACGCAGCCCCGGCCCGTCCTCGGCGCGTGCCCGGGGAGGGTGCCGTGCGCGCCGGTCCGCGGAGCCTGTGCCGGGGGCGACGGAGGCCGTCCGGCCGTCCCCGACGCCTGGAGGAGCAGTGAACCGCTGGAAGGCCCTGGTCGTGCTCGGGACGGCCCAGTTCCTGATGGTGCTGGACGCCTCGGTCATGAACGTGTCGATCAGCCAGCTGGTCGAGGACTTCGACACCGAGGTCACCGCCATCCAGGCCGTCATCACCCTCTACACCCTGGTGATGGCGGCTTTCATGCTCACCGGCGGCAAGATCGGGGACATGTTCGGCCGCCGCCGCGTGTTCATCGTCGGCCTGGCCGTCTACGCGGTCGGGTCCGGGCTGACCGCGGTCGCCCCCACGGTGGGGGTGCTGGCCCTCGGGTGGTCGATCATCGAGGGGCTGGGGGCCGCCCTCGTGCTGCCCGCCCTGGCGGCCCTGGTCGCCGGGTCCTACAGCGGCCGCGACCGGGCCGTGGCCTACGGCGTCATCGGAGGACTGGCCGGCGCGGGCATCGCCGTCGGCCCGCTGCTGGGCGGCTGGGTCACCACCTACCTCACCTGGCGGCTGGTCTTCGCGGGTGAGGTCGTCCTCGTCGTGCTCATCCTGGTGTTCATCCGCTGGATCCCGCGCCAGCCGCCGCCGGCCCACCGCATCCACCTCGACACGGTCGGCGCCGCGCTGTCGGCCGCGGGGCTGGCCCTGGTGGTGCTCGCCGTGCTGCAGAGCGGCACCTGGGGCTGGGTCCAGCCGAGGAACCCTCCGTTCACCGTGCTCGGGTTCGCACCCACCCTGTTCGTCGTCGCGCTCGGCGGCGTGCTGCTGTACCTGTTCTGCCTGCACGAGCGCCGGACCGAGGCGCGGGGGCGGGAGCCACTGCTCTCCCTGCACCACTTCGGCAACCGGGTCCTGCGCTCGGGGCTGGCGACGCTGTTCAACCAGAACACCGTCCTGCTCGGGCTGTTCTTCGTGATCCCGCTCTACCTCCAGGTCGTCCAGGGCCTCAACGCCTTCGAGACCGGGCTGCGGCTGCTCCCGGTCTCCGTCACGATGCTCGTCGCGTCGATGTGCGGCACCCAGTTGCTGCGGATCGCCTCGCCCCGCACCATCGTGCGCGGCGGGCTGCTGGTCCTGCTCGCCGCGACGCTGTGGCTCATCGCGGCCATCGAGCCGGACCTGCACGGCGCCTCGTTCGCCGGGTCGATGGCCCTCCTCGGCCTCGGCATGGGGATGCTCGCCTCCCAGCTGGGCAACACGGTGCAGTCCAGCGTCCAGGAGGGGGACCGCAGCGAGGCCGGCGGTCTCCAGTACACCGCGCAGAACCTCGGCTCCTCGCTCGGGACGGCGCTGATCGGCGCCATCCTCATCGGCTCGCTGGCCGGCGCCGTGACCACCCGGATCAACGAGGACCCGCGCATCTCCGACGCGGTCGCCGGGCAGTCGGCCGTCCGGATCGAGGCGGGGCTCTCGTTCGTGCCGGCCGACGACGTGGCGACGGCACTGGCCGCCCAACCGGAGATTCCCCCGCAGGAGGCCGCCGCCCTGGTCGAGAGCTACCAGAGCGCGCAGATCACCGGCCTGAAGGCCGCGGTGCTCGCCTGCAGCGGGATCACCGCCGCGAGCTTCCTGTTCACGGGCGGGATCCCGGCCGGACGACCCGAGCGCGTGGTACGGGTACGGCGATCCGTCACCGGTCCGCCGGAGCGGCAGGGCTGACCTGCGGGGAGACCGGGGCGGGCGGCAGGCCCGACCCGCGGGGAGACCGGGGCCGACCGCCCGGGCCCCGGTCGTGCGGCCGTCGGCAGGGGCCGGGCCGAGGGGCGTTCTGTACCCGCCGGACCATCAAGTTGTCTGGACAGCTTGGGGTCGACGGGTCGTCACCGACCCGCCATCCAACACGCCGGTGCCGTCCACCTCGGCCACGTACACATAACGGGTCTGGGCCGAACACAGCCCCCGCCCAGCGTCCGTGACCGAGGAGCCACCCCCCGATGAGTCCGATGCCCGAACTGTCGCGCCGCACCCTGCTCGGCGGCGCGGCGGCGGCCGCCGCGCTGTCCGTCCTCCCGCTCAGCGTGCGCGAGGCCCTGGCCGCGCCCGCCCGGCCCGGCAAGCTGGCGGACATCCAGCACGTCGTGGTGTTCATGCAGGAGAACCGTGCGTTCGACCACTACTTCGGCACGCTGCCCGGCGTGCGCGGCTTCGGCGACCGGACGGCGGTGCGCGGGGTCAACGGGCGCTCGGTGTTCCACCAGCCCGACCCGGGCCGCAAGGAGGGCCACCTGCTGCCGTTCCCGATGAACGCCGCGCACACCAACGCCTACCAGCAGGGCGCCCCCGCGTTCGGCTTCGTCGACTCGATGAAGGCCTGGAACGACGGCCTCGCCGACGGCTCGGTCACCCGCCGCTCCGGCGGCTGGCTCGGCCAGGGCTACTACGAGCCCGCCGACATGCCGTTCTACAACGCGCTCGCCTCCGTGTTCACCACCTGTGACGCCTACTACGCGTCGGTGCAGTGCAACACCAACACCAACCGCGACCACCTGATGACCGGTACCAGCGGCGGCACCGTGCGGGACACCCCGGTCACCGACAACACCGAGATCCCCGGCGGGTACGAGTGGACTACCTACGCCGAGCGGCTGGAGCGGGCCGGCGTCAGCTGGAAGACCTACCAGGCGCTGGACAACTTCGACGACAACGCGCTCGCCTGGTTCGCCCCCTTCGTCAGGGCCAAGCCGGGTGAGCCGCTGCACGAACGCGGCATGCGGGCCGTCGGCGACCCGGCGAAGAAGAACGACCCCTTCGCGATGGGCGACGCGCTCGTCGAGGCCTTCGCCGCCGACGTCCGGGCCGACCGGCTGCCCCAGGTCTCCTGGCTGGTCGCGCCCGCCGCGCTCTCCGAGCACGCCGACCACGCGCCGCCGAACGGCGAGCACCTGACGGCCCGGCTGCTCGCCGCGCTGGCCGCCGAGCCGGAGGTCTGGGAGAAGACCGTCTTCATCCTCAACTACGACGAGCACGGCGGCTTCTTCGACCACCAGTTGCCGCCCGTCCCGCCACTGGCCACCGGGCGCGGCAAGTCCAGCGTCCCCGTGGACGGCGAGGTGGTGGTCCGGGTGGGGAAGGGCGGCTCGACGTACCACCGGGTGGTGAGCCAGGACGGCAAGTACCGCGTGAAGGCGGCCGACGGCTCGCTCGGCTGGTCCGACACCCTGCCCGCCGGGGAGACCCTCGTCTCCGGCCCGTACCCGATGGGCCTCGGCGTCCGGGTGCCGATGACCGTCGTCTCGCCGTGGACCCGCGGCGGCGCGGTCGACTCTACCGTCTACGACCACACCTCGGTGCTGCGCTTCCTGGAGAAGCGCTTCGGCGTCGAGGAGCCCAACATCAGCCCCTGGCGGCGCGCCGTCTGCGGCGACCTCACCAACGTCTTCGACTTCTCCGGCGAGAACCCGGTCTGGCCGCAGCTGCCGGACACCAGCGGCAACCGGCAGAAGGTGGTCGACACCGGAAAGCTGCCCGCCCCGACCGTGCCCGGCCGACAGGTCTTCCCGCAGCAGCAGCGCGGCACCCGCACCGCCCGTCCGCTGCCGTACGACCTGCTGGTCAAGCCGCGGCTGAAGGGCGACGAGCTGACCCTGGACCTCATCAACCAGGGCCGCCAGGGTGCCGTCCTCGCCGTGTACCCGGCCCCCGGCACCGCCCCGCGGCACTACACCGTGGGCGCCAGGTCCCGCCTCTTCGACGTCTGGAAGGTCGGCCCGGAGGGGTACGACCTCCGGGTGCACGGCCCGAACGGCGCGCTCTGGCACCTGCGCGGGGACGCCGCCTCCGCCTACGAGGTCTCGCTCTCCGAGGAGCAGAACGGCAGGGTGCTGGAGGTGGACGTGATCAACCGCTCGCGCACCGCCCAGACGTTCCTGGTCGGCGACCTCGCCTACGGCGACGGGCTGCGCGAGGTCCGGGTCGCGGCCGGCGACGACAGGACCGTCAACGTCAAGGTCGGCCCCGAGGGCTGGTACGACGTCGCGGTCGGCGTCCGCGGTGACCTCGGTTTCCGCCGCCGGATCGCCGGGCGCTTCCCCTGGGACGGCGAGCGCCTGCGGACCGACCCGGCGATGGGCCTGGCCGACCCGCTCGCCCTCGACGTCACCCTCAGGGCGGCCTCCACCACCATCGACGAGGCGATCCTGCTGCCCGGCCGTCCGGCCCGGGTCTCCGCGCGCTTCACCGCCACCGCCGCGCTCACCGCGGTCGAGGCGCAGCCGGTCGTCCCGCCCGGCTGGACGGTCGCCGCCGTCACCGCCCCGCCCGCCTCGCTCGCCGCCGGCGCGACCGCCACCGCCGAATGGGACGTCACCCCGCCCGCCCAACTGCCCGAGGGGGCCACCCACCGCGTCCTGGTCACCGCCCGCGCCGTGGCCGGCGACCGCTTCGCCCTCGCGGACGGCGAAATCGCCGCCCGTACCGCCCCCGTGATGGCCGGCCACCTGCTCGGCGAGGACTTCGAGTCGCTGGCCGACGCGCTCCGGCCGCTGGACGGCGTACTCGGCTGGACGCCGCAGGCGCCGCAGGGCTGGTCGGTGGTCAACGCGCCGGCCATGCCGCAGGGCACCACCCGCCTCCAGGGCTGGACCTTCCACACCAAGCGCGGCTGGTCCACCCCGGCCGGCCAGGACCGCGGCAACTTCACCCGCGGCCTCGGCATCCTCGCCGTCGCCGACCCGGACGACTGGGACGACACCGGCTCGCCGTCCCGCAAGGGCGTCTTCGACTCCACCCTCGTCTCGCCCGCCGTGCCGATCCCGGGCGGCACCGGCACCCTCCACCTTGCCTTCGACTCCCACTACCGCCAGGAGGCCCCGCAGAAGGCGTCCGTCACCGCCGTCTTCGACGACGGGACGGAGAGCCGGCTGGTCTTCTACAGCAGCGACGCCACCGGCAACGACAACGCCGGCAAGGACGTCCAGAACATCTTGGTCACCAGGCAGTTCGCCGTTCCGGCCGGCGCCCGCACGGTGACCCTGAAGTTCCGCATGTACGACGCCGGCAACAACTGGTTCTGGGCCGTCGACCACGTCCGCCTCGGCACCCGGCCGATCACCGCGTGACACCCTCCGGGGAGTCTCCGGCCCGCGCACCCCGATCGGCCTGCGCACCCCGATCGGTCCGCGCCCCGATCGGCCTGCGCACCCCGCCGATCGGGGGGTGTTCCCCCGCTGGTCGGGGGGCGCATTGCCGCCGATCGGGGGGCGCGTACCGGCGTGCGCGGGCCTGGGCGTGCGGGCCGGAGTGCGGGGGAGCGGATTTGCGCCGCATGATCGTCGGATCGGGCTGGAAAGCCGCTGTGCGTGGACGCTCCGTCACGCCAGGATGACTCATCGACGCGGACACGCTGCGTCAATGAGAGGAGCCGCATCCCATGAGCCGCCTCCGGGCCGTCGCCCTGACCCTGGGCTGTACCGCCGCCGCGCTGACCATGACGATGACCACCGCGCACGCCGCGCCCGGGGACACCACGAACATGTGCGGGTCCACGCTCACCCCGAGCGGCTTCGTCGACGTGCAGTGGTGGAACAGCGCGGCCTGCGGCTCCGGCTTCAATCCCAACTCCAAGCAGGTCAAGCAGCTCACCGGCCTCCCGGTCGGCACCGTGGTCAACGCCTGCGCCTCCACCTGGCCGCCGGCGGGCTGGACGATCGTCAGCTCCTTCTACAGCTCCAGCTGCAACTACTCGGCCGTGCCCAGCTTCAACAACAACTCCTGGCAGCTGAAGCGCGTCTCCTGACCTGCCGGCCCCTTCCGGACAGCCGCCGCCGCATCCCCGACCCCGGTCGGGAATGCGGCGGCGTTTTGCGTCCCGCCGGCCGGCGGCCCGCCCGATCTCGCAATTCTCTCAATCATTGAGATATATGATGCGACCGACCGTCACCGGCCCCGCCACGAAGGGCGCACCACCATGCTCACCGGGAGTCCCACCGGCAGCCCCACCGCCCGGCGCCGGGCCCGCCTGCTGGTCCCGCTCGCCCTGCTGCTCGTCTGGCTCGGCCTCGGCGGGGCCTTCGGCTCGTACGCGGGGAAGCTCACCGAGGTCGCGACCAACGACCGGGCCGCCTTCCTGCCGCGCAGCGCGGAGTCCACCGAGGTGGCACGGCTCGGCCAGGAGTTCCAGACGGCGGCCACGCTGCCGGTGATCGTGGTCTGGGAGAGCCGCACCGGGGCCCTCGACGACGCGCAGCGCGCCGCGGCCGGGCAGGCGCTGCGCGAGGCGGCCACGGTCCCCGGCGCCACCGGGCGGGTGTCTCCCGCCGTGCCGGCCGAGGACGGCCGCGCCCTCCAGGGCGTCGTCCAGCTCCGGGCCGACCTCGGGCGGCAGACCGGCGACAGCGTCCGCGCCGTGCGCGCGCTCGCCGACCGGGTGCCGGACGCCACCGTCGGCCTGGCTGGTCCGGCGGCGATCGCGGCCGACCTCGGCAGCGCCTTCGCCGGGATCGACGGACTGCTGGTCGGCGTCGCCCTCGGCGTGGTGCTGCTGATCCTGCTCGTCGTCTACCGCGCGGTGCTGCTGCCGCTGCTGGTGATCATCGGCGCGGTCCTCGCCCTCGGAATCGCCTGCGCCCTGGTCTACCTGCTCGCCGACCACGGCCTGGTACGGGTGGACGGCCAGGTGCAGGGCCTGCTGTCGATCCTGGTGATCGGCGCGGCCACCGACTACGGGCTGCTGCTCTCCGCCCGCTTCCGCGAGGAACTGCACCTGCACGGTGACCGGTTCGCCGCGATGCGCACCGCGTGGCGGCAGTCCGTCGAACCGATCGCCGCCTCCGGGGCGACCGTCGCCCTCGGCCTGCTCGTCCTGCTGCTCTCCGACCTCACCAACAACCGGGCGCTCGGGCCGGTCGGCGCGATCGGGATCGGCTGCGCGGTGCTCTCCGCGCTCACCTTCCTGCCGGCCGTGCTGGCCCTGTTCGGCCGCGCCGCCTACTGGCCCGCCCGGCCCGCCGCCGACGGGCGCGCCCCGGTGCACGCGGTCTGGCAGAGGGTGGCCTCGCTGGTGGGACGCCGGCCGCGCGCCACCTGGGCGGCGAGCCTGGCGGTGCTCGCGGCGCTGGCCGCCTTCGCGCCGACCCTGGACTCCGGCGGTGTGCCGCAGAGCGAGCTGTTCATCAAGGAGCAGCCCTCGGCGGCCGGGCAGCGGCTGCTCTCCGCGCACTTCGCGGGCGGCTCCGGCAATCCGGCCGTCGTGCTCGCCGCGGCCGGGCAGGCCGAGGCGGTGGCGGCCGCGGCGGCCGTCCCCGGGACGGCCGGCGTCCGGCCGTACACCGGCGCTCCGCAGGGCGCCCAGGCGGGCGGTGCGGCGGGCGGTGGGCAGGGCGCCCAGGCCGGGGGTGCGGCGGGCGGAGCGGCGGGCGGCGTGCCCAAGGTGGTGGACGGGCGGGTCCGGCTGGACGTGACGCTCGCCGACCCGGCCGACAGCGACGAGGCCATCGCCACCGTGCAGCGCCTGCGCCAGGCCGTGCACGCCGTGCCCGGCGCGGACGCGCTGGTCGGCGGGTACACCGCGCAGCAGTACGACACCCGGGTCACCGCGGAGCGCGACCGGTCGCTGATCATGCCGGTGGTGCTGCTCTGCATCCTCGCGGTGCTCGTCCTGCTGCTGCGCTCGCTGCTGGCGCCCGTGCTGCTCGTCGCCACCGTCGCGCTCTCCTACCTGGCCACGCTCGGCGTGAGCGCGGTGGTCTTCCCGCACGTGTTCGGCTTCACCGCCACCGACCCCTCGGTGCCGCTGTACGGGTTCGTGTTCCTGGTCGCCCTGGGAGTGGACTACAACATCTTCCTGATGACCCGGGTCCGGGAGGAGGCGCAGCGGGTCGGCACCCGGGAGGGGGTGCTGCGCGGGCTGACCGCGACCGGCGGGGTGATCACCTCGGCCGGGGTGGTGCTGGCCGCGACCTTCGCCGCGCTCGGCGTGATCCCGCTGGCGTTCCTCGCCCAGATCGCCTTCATCGTCGCCTTCGGCGTGCTGCTGGACACCCTGCTGGTGCGGTCGCTGCTGGTGCCCGCGCTGGTTCGCGACCTCGGAGACCGGGTCTGGTGGCCTGCCCGCCCGGCCCGGCTGACGGAGCGTCCGGCGCTGCCGGAGCAGGTCGGCGAGCGGGTCTGACGGCGCCGGACACCGGCGGGGGCACGGCGAAACCGGGGCGGCGGGGCGCGCCGCCGGTGGATGCGCCCTGGCTGGGTGCCCCGCTGGTGGGTGTCCCGCCGGTGGGTGCGCCATCGGTGGGTGCGCCGGGGCGCGTTGCCCCGTGCGCGCGCCGTCGGCGAGCGCCGCCGGTTAGGCTGAACGGGTCAGCACGCCGTGGACGAGCCGGAGCAGATGACCTTGCCGGAGCAGGAGCCGAGTACGACCCCGACCATTCCGACGGCGGCCGACACGCCGGCGTTCGGGCGGCTCCTCCAGGACCTCGCCTCCGAGCTGCACCTGCTCGGCCACGGCTTCGCCGCCGCCAGCGGCCTGCACGCCACCGACGTCCAGGCGCTGCTGGCCGTGATGCGGGCGGCTCCCGGGAAGGACGGCGGTCCCGGCGGGGTCACCCCCGGCCGGCTGCGCGAGGAGCTGGCCCTCACCTCGGGCGCGGTCACCGCGGTCCTGGACCGGCTGGAGCGGGCCGGGCACATCCGGCGCACCCGGGACGCCGCCGACCGCCGGCAGGTGCTGGTGCAGTACCTGCCGGGCGCCGGGCGGATGGCCGCGGACTGGTTCGCGCCGGTGGCACGGCGGACGGAGACGGTGCGCGGCGAGTTCACGGCGGCGGAGCTGGCCGCGGTGGCCCGCTTCCTCGGCCGGATCACCGGCGAGCTGGAGGAGCTGCGGCACTCGCGCGAGCCGTGAGCCCGGGCGCGTCCGGCCGGGCCTGAGCCGGAGGAAGCGTCAGCGGCAGCGGCCGAGGCGGCCGGCCGCCGGCGGCGGGTGTGCGATGTCGGTGTCGACGTACTCGAGGTACTCGTCGTGGAGTCTGCTGAAGAGCTCGCCCGCTGCCGCGTGGTTCGCCGGCGGCTCGCCCTCCCGCACCGCATTGTCGTCACTCATGCCCGCGCGATGAAACAGGGCGCCGGCACCCGAGGCAGGTCAGACGGGTGTGATCGGCTCCGCACGGGTGAGTTCCACCCACCGGGTCAGCTCGTCGGCGTGGCTGGCCTCGGCTGTCGCCGCCGCGACGGCCGCGACGGCCTCGGGCGACGGCTCGCCGCCGCGGAAGAGCAGGGCAAGCGGCCAGGCCGGAATGCTCGGCTGCCCGCCGTCGAACGGGTTCCAGCACCAGGGCGCGTCGAACCTCCACGCCCGCCCGTCGCGGTCGACGACCTCGTCGCCGGTTTCCAGGAACGCGAAAGGGCGGAAGAGCAGTTCGAGCCGGAACGGCACACCGCCGACCGGGTCGATCTCGTAGCCCTGCTCTTCGAGCCCGGCGTCATAGGACTCGCCCTGCCGTAGGACGTCGAGGTAGGTCGCAGGTCGTGGCAGCCAGCCGGTCTCCAGGGGCGGATCGAAGTGGTGGACCGCCAGAACGTGCACCACGGTCGCCGGGATCCCCACCAGGCACCGGTCGCCGGCCTTCAGCGTGTCCTCCGCCGGCTTCGTCCGGAAGTACTCGCTCTCCCGGTCGTGGTCCGCAGACGTCGGAAGAGCCACGTCGCCGTTCCACTCGATCCCGTCCGCCGCAGTGTCGATCTCCCACCACGGCCAGCGCAAGGAGACGTGGAACCGGGAGACCCCGGAGACCGTGGCCTCGGTGAACGGGCATTCCATCCTCAACACGTCACCCGGCCGGTACCGAACACCTCCGGCATCGGCGCCGCGAGTCTCGGCCCCGGCCGGTTCCGCCTGACTGTCCACGGTGCCTCCCTGAGTGCGGGAAGCGATCATTCCAGACCTGGGAAGCGATTCACGCCGCGGGTGACCCGGGTGCTGCCCGCCCCGGCCGGGCCGACCAGCCCGCCGCAGCGGCTGAGGGCCCGGTCGGCTGCGGGGAAGGCCCGGGGATAATCGGGTGCGGAGCCGGTGCCCGGGCGGCAGAATCGTCGGCGATGCTTCAGCTCACCGCCGATCGGCTGCTGGCCGATGTCGAGTCCTTGCCCCATGCCCTGCGCCTGCGCGAGGTCGCCCGCGCCGCCCACCGTCTCGCGGAGCAGAACCAACTTGCTCCCCTCCTGGACGAGTTGGCCACCCGCGGCCCGTACGAGCAGCGGATCGCCGCGCTCGCTGCCCTGGCCGGAAGACAACTCCCTTACCTGTCTCGCCGGTTGACCGACCCCGATTCGGTGGTGCGCCGCTACGCCCACCGGGCCGTGCGTGAACTCCCCCTGCCGGACGCGGTGGTGGAGGAGGCCGTCCGCAGCGCCCCGACCGCGGTCCGGGACGAGCTGATCCGCGCCGTCCTGAAGGCCGGCCGGACGACGGTGGCCGAGCGGCTGGTGCCCGTCGCCCGGGAGCGGTGGGGATCCGCCGAGGCAGGGCGGCTGCTGCCGGTCTGCTCACCCGCGTTCGTGGCGCGCGAACTGCCCGGCCTGGCCCATGCCGTCACCTTCACCCGGTCGCTCGGGGAGCGTCACCCGGCGGCGGTGCTGGACGAGGCGGAGCGCCGGCTCGCCGAACTTCCCCGCGCGGAGCGGGCGGGATTCTGGCGGCAGAACGCCGTCGGGCTGGGTGCCGCCGCCGGCCGGCTGCCCGGGAGGGCATTGGATCTGCTGGAGCGCCACCCCGCCACGCAGTACCGGCCGACCTTCCCCGCGCCGTTGCGCGACAGGTTCGCGGCCTTGGCCGCCCTCGACCCGGAGCGGACCGCCCGGGTGCTGGTGGCCGCCGGGTGGGGTCGGCATGACGCGGTGCTGCGGCCCGCACTCGCCCGTCGGCTGGCGGCGGCCCCGCTGCCGCTCCTCACCGAACTGGCCCACCGCAGCCCCGCCGACCACGCGGCGCTGTCGCGCCAACTGCCGCCGGCCGCCCGGCTCGCGCTGCACGATGCGGTGGTGGCCGTGTCGAAGACCTACCCCCGCGGGTACTCCGGCGAGGTGATGGCCACCCTCCCCGCGCCGGAACGGATCGCCCGGGCGCGGGCCCGGCTGGCCGAGGACCCCGAGGCGCTGGACCTGCTCGTCCACCTCCCGGCGGCCGAGGCGTTGCCCCGACTGCTGGCGGAGACCAGGACGGCGGAGTCCTGGGAGCGGGGGTACGCCTGGGGTGAAGTGGTGGCGCAGGCCGCACAGTCCGGCACGTCGAGCGCGGTCCGGGAAGCCCTGGTCCTGCTCCAGCGCCTGCGGAACGAACAGGACCCGGTACGGGCCGAGGCCCTGGCGGAGGTCGCCGCCGTACCGTCGAAGCTCTTCGAGGACGACGCGGCCGGACTCCTGGCGCGCCTCACCGAGGACGCGCTGACCGCGCGCGACTGCTCGCCGTACACCCGGACCCAACTGGCCCTGCTGGCCTGCTCCGTGCTGGCAGAGAACGCCGGCGGCACAGCCCGGGGGCTGGTCGACTGGGCCGTCCGCACGATCGAACGGACCGCCCCGGCCGCGCCGACCTTCCCGCGGGAGCGGCAGGCGGCGGTGGCGGCCGAGCTGCGGCCGGCGCTGGAGCGGTCGACCACGCTGCTGCTCGGGTTCGTCGACGGACTGCATCCTGCTTCACGTCGACTCCCTCTGCTGGTCGAGCTGTTGGAGCGCGTGGCGGCCGATGACCGGGAGTTCGGACGGGCGGTGACCCACCTGCTCGCCGACGCCGCCACCCGTGGGGAACGGGTGGCCCGTCTGGTCGGGGTCGGGCCCGCCGTCGCCGCGCTCCCGGCCGTGCAGGCGGTGCTGACCCGGGAGCGCACCGATCTGCTCGGCCCGCTGCTGGCCTCCGGGAGCAGTACGCCGGGCGGACCCGCCCCGGTGCCGCTCGACCTCAGCGCCGCCGACCGCTGGACGGACCGTCAGGTGCGGGCGGCCGCCGAAGCGGTGGCCCGGACGGTGGACGACACCACCGCGCCGCCCGAGCAGCGGACCGCCGCCCTCCGGGCCGCCGCGCACCTGCCCGGCCACGGCCGGGACCTGTTGCTCCGGTACACCGACTCCACCGACGTGGTGCTCTCCGAGGCGGCCCTCGCTGCGCTGCCCTGGACGGCCCGGCCCGCCGAGGCGCTGCCCGTGCTGCTCAGGTACGTCCGCGACGAGCGCGCCCGGGTCGCGGTGTACGCGGCCGGTCGCGCCGCCCGGTTCACCCCGGCGGACGAGCTCGGCCCGGCCCTGGCGCGGATCGTGACCGACCCGAACACCAAGGTGACCAGCCGCAAGCAGGCCGTCCGGCTCGCCGCCGCCCACCTGCCACTGGCCGAGGCGACCGCGCTCCTGGAGGCGGCCTACCGGGCCCCGGAACAACACCAGGACGTGCGGCGGGTGGTGGTGGAGCAGGTGGTGGCCCGGCTCGCCGACCTCCCGCTCTGGGACGTGCTGACGGAGATCGCCGAGGGCGCCTCCGAGCTGCGGTCGGTGCTCGCCGGGGAGCTCCGCCCGGTCGCACTGCCGGCGAGCGAACGCCGCCGCTACGCGGAACTGGTCGGCCGGCTGGCCCTCGCCGAGGACGGCCCGCTCGCCTCCATGGGTGCGGGGAAGCTCGCGGTGTGGGGGCGCTACGCCCCGGAGGCGGTGGCCGCGATGGTCCCCGTGGTCACGGACCTGGCCGAGCGGGAGCGGTGGCGGCCCGCCGCGCGGGCGCTGAGTGCGATCGCCTGGTCCGATGCACCGCACCCGCTCGGCGGCGTCGCCCCGGGGAGCCTGCTGGAGCAGACCCTGAGCCGCCTGATCGAGGCCGTCCGGGCCGGCGGGCCGGCGGAAGACGAGGGCCGGGACGAGGCGGCCCGGCAGCGGATCCAGGAGTTCGGCGGCGGGTACTTCTACCTCACGGAAGCGACGGCCGAGAGCCGGGCGAGGGCCCGCGCCGTGGCCGCCCTGCTGATGACCGAGCCGTCCCTGGTCCCGCTGGCCGTCCCGCGGTTGTGGCACGCCATCGACCTGAACTCCGCGGCACTGGGTGACGAACTCGGCGAGCTGGCGGCCGTGTTGTCGGATCGCCCGCTCCTCGCCGGCAAGGTGGCCGAGGAGCTGCGCCCGGACGACGCCCGGACCCCGCCGGGGGAGCACACGTCGGCGGCCGTCAGTCGGTTGACGCAGGACGGCGGCCTGGCCGCCGGGCTGTTCGCGGTCAGGCTGGTGGCCGTGTACGGCCCCGGCCAACAGTGGTCGGCACAGTGGCGGGCGGCCCTGCACGCCCTGCGTCGGCATCCGCAGGCCGATGTCCGCGATCGTGCCCTGAGCATCTGGACCGCCAAGGAGTGACGCTCCGTCGGGCTCGCCACGCCTGGGACGTCATGATGGCGCCCGGTCGGCACCGGCCGTCCCGGCCCGACACCGACCGTCCGGACTGGCTTTCGACCTGTCGTCGGGCGGTGGGGACGGAGGCCGTCCGGGTACGGGCGTCACCGCACCCGGCCCGCCACGGGATCAGCCGTCGGCCACGCCATGGCGGCCCTGCCGGCGGGTGATCAGCGCGTCCAGGCCGTCGAGGATGCGCTCCAGGCCGAACTCCAGGGCCTGGTCCCGGCCGTCCGGCGCCGCCATGGCGGACGCGAGCGCCGGGAAGCGCTCGGCGTGTTCCCGGACCAGTCCGCCGAGGACGGCCAGCAGCTGCGCCTCGGGATCGCCGGCGGGGCCGGCGGCCCGGGCCTGCTCGGCGATGCCGCGGACGTGGCCGGCCAGCAGGACGGCGGCGTCCATCCGCTCCGGCCCGGTCAGCCCGTTGCCGTCCAGCGCGGCCACCACCCGCTCCAGCCAGGCGAGTTCCCTCGGGCCCGTCATCCGGGGGCCGACCGTGGCATCCAGCAGCCACGGGTGCGCACCGAAGGCCTTGGTCAACTGGTAGGCCCAGTCCCGCAGTTGGCTGCGCCAGTTGGGTTCGCCGGGGGCCGGGGAGGGTGCGCCCACCGCCTCCTCGACCATCAGCGCGACCAGCTCCGCCTTGCCCGGCACGTAGCGGTAGAGCGACATCTTCGTGTAGTCGAGCAGCCCGGCCACCCGCTGCATCGAGACGGCGCCGAGCCCCTCCGCGTCCGCGATCTCGATGCCCGCCCGGGCGATCCGCTCCAGGGTGAGGGCCGGTTTGGGTCCCCGGGTCGGCTTCGGGTGGGGGCCCCAGAGTAGCCGTGCCGTGTCGACCGCCCCGCCGCCGGATCCGTTGCTCAATTCCCGCTCCCGTCCTGCCTCCGGCCTGCCCCTTGCCGAACCGTCCAACTGTGTCTACCGTACACAGCGGCAATTAGTGTCCGCCAGACACAGTTTCGTCGCCGGGCCCCGGGGGCCTCGGCGGGCGGCGTCGGCTCTCATCGGACGGAGCGGTTCATGGGTACGAAGGTCCTCATCTCGGGTGCGAGCATCGCCGGCCCCGCGCTGGCCTACTGGCTGGGGCGGTACGGCTTCGAGCCCACCGTCGTCGAGCTGGCCCCCGCACTGCGCGGCGGCGGCCAGGCCGTCGACTTCCGCGGCGAGACCCATCTGACCGTGCTGGAGCGGATGGGCCTGCTGGAGGAGCTGCGCCGGATCGGCACCGGCGGCAGCCCGATGAGCTTCGTCGACCGGCGCGGCCGCCAACTGCTCCACCTCCCGGCCGACTTCGCGGGCGGCGACGTCGAGGTGCCGCGCGGCGAGCTGGCCCAGGTGCTGTACCGGCACAGCCTGCCCACCACCGAGTACGTCTTCGGTGACTCCGTCACCGCGCTGGAGGAGACGCCCACCGGCGTCCGCGCCGGGTTCCGGCACGGCGCCCCGCGCGAGTTCGACCTGGTGATCGGGGCGGACGGGCTGCACTCCAATGTCCGCCGGCTCGCCCTCGGCCCCGAGCGGCGCTACGTCCGCCACCTCGGGTACTACGCCGCGACCTGGCAGCTGCCCAACGACCTGGGACTCGCCCCCGGCTCCGTCGGCCTCAACGTGCCCGGCCGGCTCGCCGCCGTCGGCGCGGACCACCGCGACCCGGCCAGGGCGGGCGCCTTCTTCCTCTTCGCCTCGCCCGAACTCGCCTACGACCGGCACGACGTCGAGCAGCAGAAGGCGCTGGTCCGGGACGCCTTCGCGGGCCTCGGCTGGCAGGTGCCCCGGCTGCTGGAGAGCCTGCGCGAGGCCCCCGAGCTGTACTTCGACTCGATCAGCCGGGCCGACGTACCCGCCTGGTCCACCGGCCGGATCGCCCTGGTCGGGGACGCGGCCTGCGGCGCCACCATCGGGGGCATGGGCACCGGAACCGCCGTCGTCGCCGCGTACGTCCTGGCCGGCGAACTCGCGCGCGCCCGCGGCGACCACCGCACCGCCTTCACCCGGTACGAGAACGCCGTCCGCGGCTACGCCGAGGGCTGCCAGAAGGGCGGTGACCGCACCGGCCCCTTCCTCGCCCCGGGCACCGCGGCCGGACTGCGGGTGCGGAACGGGCTGCTGGGGCGGAAGTGGATCATGAACAGGATGCTGGAGCTGGGCAGGAAGGTCAGCAGCACCATGGAACTGCCCGACTACGAGGCGGAGACGGCCATCCGGTGACCGGCTCGCCGGGAGTCCACCCGGGTGGTGTGGCCAGGACGCTCACCGCATCGGCGTGATCCGGGTGCCGCCGTCCAGCACGGCCTCCACCGAGACGGTGGCCCGGGCGGGCCGTTCGACCGCGAGGGTGTGGTCCGGCACGGGCCGGTCGGCCGTCCAGTCCGGGCCCTTGGCGGTGATCCGGGCCACCCGCCGGCTGCCCGCCGCCAACAGGAACTCGGTGCCCTGCGGGGAACGCCACCACGTCGAGCCGACGGTGTCCTGCTCGAACCGGCTGCACGCCCGCCCCGGCCCGCCCCCGGTGCGTTGCGGACCGCGCGCCCCCGGCAGCAGGACGGCGGTGGCGGCGCTGCCCTCGCCGTTCCAGCGGTCCGCCCGCAGGCAGACCCACGACGCCGTGCCCGCGTTCTGCGGCAGCTGCTGCACGGCGAACGTCCAGAGGTCGAGCCGCTTGACCCCGGGCGTGCCGTCCGGCACCGCGCAGCCGCCGCGCGCCCAGGCCTGCAGGGCTTCCGGGGTGACGGCCTCGCGCGGCTCCGGGGCGGGCTGGGTGCGGTCCGGCGGCGGGGTGTAGCCGAGATGGGCGGGGACGAGCCCGCCGAGGTCGGCGAGCAGGAAGGCGTACCTCTCGGCGATCACGGGGGAGGAGCGCACCTGGAGCACGGCGGCGCCCCGGCAGTCCGCGAGCGGCCCGGCCGGGCTGCCGGCGGCGGACGCGGCCGGCGCCGCGGCCGTCACGCCGTCCGCTCGGTCCAACGGCTTGGCGGGCGCGTCCGGCTGGTCGATCCGGCGGACGTCGGCCGCCTCGATCCAGGGCGCGAGCAGGTAGCGCGCGGAGGTGCCCTGCCGGCGCAGCACCACCGCGCCCGCCGTGGTGACGGAGGAGTCGTCGGCACGGGCGAGGTCGAGCCCGCCACCGTGTCCGTCGGTGTAGCGGGCGATCCGCCCGCCGTCGTACAGCACCACCACGGCCGTGCCGTCGACCGTGCCGGCGAACAGCAGTTGCGGCGTGCCGGTGGGCGGGGCGGTGGTGGTGCCCGGTTCGGCCCTGGTCTGCGGACCGGGCCGGCCGGCCTGTGCCCAGGCGGTGAGCGCCCGGCCGAGCAGCGCGGTGTCGTCACGGCGGTCGCCCCGGGCCGGCCAGGCGGAGAAGTCGACCCGGGCGGTGTGCTGCCACTGGTCCGGTGCCACCCGGACCAGCCGGGCCGGATCGGGAGCCGCCCCGGCCGGCGGCACGGGGAGCGGGTGGGTGGCGTGCGGGCCGCTGTCCGCAGGGCCGGACAGGACGGCGGCCGTGGTGGTGAGCGCCAGTGCGGCCACCGCGAGCGAGGCGCCGAGCGCCCGGCGGCGGCGCAGCAGGTCGGTCGCCTGGACGCGGACGGCACAGGGGTCGAAGGCGGGCGGGTCCGGCTCGGCGGCAACGGGGAGCTCCCCGGCCCGGCCGACCGCCCGGGCCGGCTCGTCCGCGCCAGCCCGGCGCAGCACCTCCTCGGCCTGCCCGGGCGTGAGGCGTTCCCCGGCCAGCAGGGCGAACGCCGCCCGCGCGGGTGCGTCCAGGGCGGCCAGCTCCCGGTCCAGCGCCGCGTCCGCCTCCGCGCCGCCCGGGGTGAACAGCCGCAGCCCCCAGACCCGGGGCGCGAGCAGCCGGTGCGCGGGCCGCGGGCGCAGTGCGGCCCGCACCACCCGCAGGCGGAGGGCGGCGTACACCGGGTCCTCGTCCGGGACGGCGGGGGCGCCCGGGCCGGCCGGGCGGCTCCAGCGCGACGGCAGGGCACGCTGCACGGCCGCGTGCGCGGCGAGGACCCGGCTGTGGCGGTCCCGGTCGGCAGGCAGGGCCAGGTACGCCAGCCGGACCAGCCGGCGGTAGTGGCGCACGAGCGCCGCCTCGGCCTGCGCCACAGGGTGCGCGGGTGCGCCCTGTGGCGGTGGTCCGGCCGTCCGTCCTGCCAACGCGTCCTCCCCGGGTTTGCGTGCTGCGGTGGTGGACGGTCCAACGAGTCGATCATGTGATGGTTGCGCCGTTCGGGGAGACGCCGCCCCGGCGGGCCCCGCGGAGCCGCCCGGCGGGCGGGGTCGGGTGGGCGCGCTCGGGCGGGGCGGCCGCGCGGAGCGTGGCAGGCGTTCGCCGTCGGACCCGTCAGCGGGGCGGCCCCAGGACGATGTCCTCGTGCCGCCCCAGCGGCCGCCACCGGTCCGGTCCGGGCTCGGCCCCCGGGGCGGTCGGCGCGGGGGACGGGGGAGCGGGCAGCAGGTCGACCGCCGGGAGCGGCCCCAGGTCGAGCGCGGTGATGTCGGCGACGTCGCTCACGGGTACCTGGAACGTCCGGTACGCGCCCAGTGGCGGCGGCTGGTCGGCGGCCTCCGCCGCCGCGAGCGCGGCCGAGGCGTTCGGCAGGTCCGGGCTCTGGTCGAGCACGTACGCGGTGGCGGCCAGCGCGCCGTCCTGGAGGAAGGCGACGACCTTCCAGAACGCCAGCGGGATCCGCACCTTCCGGTAGACCGGGTCGGCGGGCCGCAGGACCGGGCCGGTCAGCACGACGAGCTTGCGGTCGAACGTCGCCGCGTGGGTGAGCAGGAAGTCCTCCAGGCCTGCCCAGAGTTGCTTGCCCTGGTTGAAGGCGGCGTGCTGGGGAGCCGCGTTGGTGAAGTGGAAGGTGTCGGCGTTGGCGGCCCGCACCTCCGCGTCGTCGCCCCAGACGGGGTCGAGCCGCCGGACCAGGTGCCCGCGGTCGAAGTCGTTGTCGGCGTACAGCGCCTCGCCGGCCTGCTGCGCCTCCGGGACGCGGGGATCGAGCCGCCACTGGCCCTCCCGCTTGAGGTCGACCAACCGGCCGCCGTCGATCCCCACGGCCGTTGCGGCGGCGAGCCTGCGGTCGGGCCGCAGCAGGACCGTGAAGTGCGTGTACGGGAGCGTGACCAGGGCGATGTCCGGGTCGGTGGGGTGCGGCAGCGGGACGATCGGGCCGAGGAAGGCGGGGTCGTAGCCGGCCTGCCCGTCCGGCTGCGCGGGCGCGGGCGCGGGGTCGGGGTCGGGGAATGGGCTTGTCATACCTCGACCTCTACCGGTCTCCGCCACGCCGCGCCGCTTCGCCTACGCCACCCGGGGCGGGGCGGTGCCGGGCGGGGCGGGGCGGGGCGGGAAGCGCGAGCGGTGCGGGCGGTGAGCACGGTGCGGGCGGGCCGCGTGGCATGGGCAGCGCGGGCGGGGCACGCGGTGCAGGCCGTGGGAGAGGTGCGGTGCGGGGTGGTGGGAGGCCCGGCGGCGGGCCGTGAGGGCGGTGTGCGGCGGGCAGGGCCGTTGGTCCCGGATTTTCAGCCCCTTGGCCTCTGGCGGCGCTTGGGGCCAGGGGCGATGCTCCAGGTACCGGCCGGCCGATGGTCGCCCGGCCGACATCGCTGACGGACGAGGTGAACCGGCGTGCGGCATGCCACCGTCGAATCTGTGATGACCAGCCCTGCGGTCCTGGTCGCGCCCGAGACCGGCTTCCGGGAGATCGTCGCCCTGCTGGCCGAGTACGACATCACCGGCGTGCCGGTGGTGGACGAGGACGGCCGGCCGTTGGGCATCGTGTCGGAGGCGGACCTCCTGCTCACCCTGGCGGCGCAGGAGGACCCGGGCAGTCTGCTGCCGGCCCCCGAGCTGCCCCGCAGCGGGCCGGGCGGCGCCGTCACCGCAGCCGACCTGATGACCGGGCCGGCCGTCTGCACCTCCCCCGGCACCAGCGTGGTCGCCGCCGCGCGGATGATGAGCCGGCACGCGGTGAAGCGGCTCCCGGTGCTGGACGCGGAGGGCCGGGTGTCCGGGATGGTCAGCCGGGGCGACCTGCTGCGGGTCTTCCTGCGCGAGGACCGGGTGATCCGGCGGGAGATCGTCGAGGAGGTGCTCGGCCGGGTCGAGGGCGTCAGCCCCGCCGAGGTGGGCGTGGAGGTGGACCAGGGCCGGGTGGTGCTCAGCGGCACCGTGCCGGAGCCGTACCTCGTGCCGATCGTGCTGAACCTGTGCCGTTCGGTGGACGGCGTCGTCTCGGTCACCGACCGGCTCGGCAGCACCGGCGCGGCGCCGGCTCCGGTGGGCTGACCACGGAGCGCCCCGGCGGGCCGGGTCGCCGGCCGGCTCGCTGATCGGTTCGCTGACCAGGGCGGGCGAGGGTCGGGGCGGGAGGCGGTCAGGGCGGGCGAGGGCCGGCCGGGCGTCCGGCCGGTTGCGGCGCGTTCCCGGCGGCGGACCCGGAGGATCCGCTTCGCATACTGCGGAGCGTACCGGGTAAGTCACTCTGTGTACCGGTCGGCATCGGGTCGCCGGTACCCAGGGGCACCGGGGAGGCGGCCGTGGCAGTCGTGTTCGACGCGGACTTCACTTCGACCAGGCAGTGGACGGCGGGCCGCAGCAGCGCCTATCCCCGGATGGGGCCGACCAACCGGGGCGACCACAAGCTCGACTTCCTCAGCCGGGCCTACTGTCCCGGCGGGGTGTTCGCCGCCACCCGGCGGCGCGACGGGGAGCTGTGGACGTGCAACCTGCTCACCACCGAGGGGAGCCCGGAAGGCTTCCAGGTCCGCACCGGCGACGTCATCGCCGCCCGGGTCACGCTCCCGGTCGAGCTGGGCGCCTGGCCCGCGATCTGGACGTGGCGGGACGGCGGCAACGAGGTGGACCTCTTCGAGTACCACCCCGACCACCCGGACCTGCTGGAGATCTCCAACCACGTCCGCGGCGGCTTCCGGTACTGGCACGGCGCCGGCGCCGGTATAGCCCCGGGCGCGACCTTCGACCTGCGCACCGTGCTCGGCGCGTACTCGGTGGACTGGTTCGTGAACGGCACGCTGGTGCACGCGGACCGGCGCGGGGTGGGCCCGGACTGGCACGCGTACCTGATCGTCAACCTCTCGGTGGCGGACGGCACCTACCACGACCGACCGCCGCTGAACGGGCCGGACCGGCTGAGCTGGGTCTGCCACAGCCTGCGGGTCGAGCGCTGACGGCGGCGGCCTTCGCCGGGGCCGCCCGGCCTCGGGCGTCCGACCCCGGGTGTCCGATCTCGGGCGCCCGGCCTGGGGTGTCCGACCCCGGGCGTCCCACCCTCGGGCGTGCGGCCCCGGGGTCCGGGTTCGGTGCCGGGGCCGGGTGCCCGCTTCAGGCGTCCGGTGGGAACGTCGCGGTGATCATGCCGCGCGGGCCGCTGCGCTGGAACCAGACCACCCGGCGGTGCCGGCCGATGAAGGCGGGGTGCGTGACGTAGAGGTCGTCGCGCGGGGCCTGCTCGTTCCCGGGGGCCAGGGCGGCGTCGAGCGCGTCGCTGGCGATGGTGCGCAGCAGCGCGTGCGCGGTCGCGGTGGCCGCGGAGGGGGCGATGGCGAGGGCGGTGAGCTCGTCCCAGAGGCGGGTCGAGACGTAGCTGATCGGCGAGAGGCCGAGCGCCGGGTGCGGGTGACCGTCCTCGTACCGGCGCAGCACCCCGGCCGCGACGAGCCGCTCGCGGTCGTCGGGCGGCGGGTGGTGGTCCATGACCCGCAACGCTACCCCGGTGGGCCTGGCCGGCGGAGCGGGAGGCCATTTCCGGGCATTCTCAGACAATCCTCAGGTTCGCCCGGTCGTTTCCGGGCGCACGATGGTGGGTGGGGCGCCGTGGTAGCCGGGGCGCCGCGTCGGGCGGGGGCGACGGTCACCTCGGCGGCTCCCGGGCGGGCCGGACGAGGAGGTCGTGATGAGGAACTGGTACGGGCACGGTCACGGTCATGCCCTCAGCGGCTGGGGAGTGGGGGTGATGGTGATCCTGATGTTGCTGGTCCTGGCAGTCCTGGTGCTGACGGCCGTCGCGCTGGTCCGCCACCTCTCGCGGACGTCGAAGCCGGCGCCGCCCGCTGTCTGGGGCCCGGGCGGGGTCGGACCGGTCGGGCCCGGGCCGGCGGGGGTCGGCCAGGGCGGGGCGGCGCCGCCGACGGCGGAGCAGGTGCTCGCCGAGCGGTTCGCGCGGGGGGAGATCGACGCCGACGAGTACCGCCACCGCCTGGACACCCTGCGCGCGGCCGGCGGCCCGGCCGGCCCGGGTGGCCCGGGTGGTCCGCCCACGCCGACGGCCTGAAAGCGGTCTGAATCGACGGCCTGATCGGCGGTCTGAATGGACGGCCTGAACCGACGGAGGCCCGCCGCGCAGTCG
>NZ_JBHJUK010000019.1:0-88435 GCF_042266225.1 Kitasatospora sp. NPDC056181 | reverse complement strand
GTTGGCGGCTGCGGCGAGCTCTGCCGGCGGGGCGAAGCGCCGCTCCTCCTTGAGCAGGTTGGCCAGGCTCTCGTTGCTCAACGCGCACTCCTCATCGAGTCATGATCGGGGTCATTCCCGTGCGTGGGGATTGTCCCGTGTGTCCCAGCGCACAGCTCACCAGGCGAACAGGTCAGTTGACAAGAGGCTCCGGTGAATTGGTGTAGACCTTTGATCGAGATTCGAACGAGATGGCAGAAGGATCGGTCGGGCGGATGGGTGGGCCCGTACCCCTGCCCGCCAGGTGGGGCACGGGCTCGACCCTCAGGCGGCCAGTCGGGGATCGCCCCCGGTGCCGGTCGCGGTGGCGGCTTCCAGGCCTGTCATGCCGACCTGTTCGATTTCGTTCACCCGCTCGGGCGTGTCGCACGGCGCGGGGCCCGCCGCCGCGGCGTCGAGAGCCTCGACCGGGCTGAACCTGCCGCTCTCCCGGTCCAGGACGTAGGCCTGGGCGGTGGCGAAGTCGAAGTACATCCCGACCAGCCGTAGCGTGCCCTCGGCGACCCGACGCTCCACTGCGGGGTTGGCCAGCAGCTGGTCCAACTGCTGGACCACGTTGGTGATGCAGAGCTGCTCGACCAGGTCGACCACCGGCCGGGCCGTGAACTCGGCGGGGGCGCGGCGCAGGCGGTCGAGCGAGCCGCGGCCGTTGCGCAGCCAGCGGGTCAACGCGGTCGGCGGCCCCGGCTGCTCGTGGATTCCGTCCAGCAGGGCCTTCATCGCGCCGCAGCCGGAGTGCCCGCAGATCGTGATGGACCGCACCTCCAGCGCCTCGACGGCGTACTGCACCGCGGCGGCCACCGAGTCGTCGGCGGCGCCGGGCTCGAAGGGGGCGGGCACCAGGTTTCCGACGTTGCGCACGGTGAAGAGGTCACCCGGGCCGCTGTTGGTGATCATGCTGGTGACCATCCGCGAGTCCGCGCAGGTCAGGAAGAGCTGGGAGGGCGTCTGACCTTCGCGGGCCAGCCGGGCCAGTTCGGGGCGGATCAGCGGGGCCGTGTGCAGCTGGAACCCGCGCAGGCCGTCCAGCAGCCGGCCGTGCGGATCCTCCTGCTGCTCGATGCAGTGGTGACCGACCCAGGGCGTCCACGCCCGGCAGCGGTGCGGGCCGGGGGAGCTGCCCGTCCGGATCGTCCCGTCCGGGTCGAGGACCTCGTCGTCCTGGCGTCGCGTCACCATCGACACGCGGCCGCCGGCCGCCTGGTGGCCGGAGCGCCAGCTGTGCAGCGTCTCGTACGCCGCGTGGTCCAGGAAGGAGCCGTCGTGGACGACCGTGACATCGGCGGTGGCGGGGATGCCGGCCAGCGCACGGCTCAGCCGGGGCACCGCGGCGAAGGTGAGCGGGCCGTGCGTCTGCACCGTGACCGAGCCGTCGGGGCCGGTCAGGACGTCCACATGGGCACGGGTCAGGCGGTAGAGCGCGAGCAGGACGGCCGTCGCGGCGCCCAGCGCCACGCCGAGCAGCACGCCGAGCAGCACCACGCCCAGCACGGTGGCGAGGTAGACCGGGAACTCGCGGTGCCGGTGCACCTTGCGGATGTGCGCGAAGCTCACCATCTGCAGGCCGACGACGAGGACCAGGGCGGCGAGCGCGGAGAGCGGGATCTTGCGGAGGCCACCGGTGAGTGCCAGGGCCGCGGCGAGCACCCAGGCGCCGTGCAGGATCGAGGACCACCGGCTCTGCGCACCGGCCCGGACGTTGGCCGTGCTGCGCACCGCACCCCCGGCGATCGGCAGCCCGCCGAGCAGTCCGCTGATCATGTTGGCGATGCCCTGGCCGCGCAGCTCGCGGTCGAGGTCCCCGGTGCGGTGCGACATTCGGTCGATCGCGACGGCGGAGAGCAGGGACTCCACGCTCGCCACCGCGGTGACGGTCAGCACGGCGGCCAGGATCGCGGCGAGCGGCCCGTGCGGCAGGTCGGGGACGAGGTCGTGCGGCTGCCAGGCCGGCAGTTCGACCCGGGTGAGGTGCAGGCCGAGGGTCATGGAGAGCGCGGTTGCGGTGGCGACGGCCGCCAGCGGGCCCGGCACCTTGGCCAGCCGGGCACCGAACTCCCCGGCCCTGCCGGGGAGTCGGCCGAGCCGCGGCCAGCCGAGCAGTACGGCGGCGGTGAGCGTTCCGATGGCCAGCGCGGACGGGTGCGGGCCCGCCAGCTGCTTCGGCAGTGCGAGCAGATTGGCCAGCGCCGAGCTCTGCGGGGAGCCGCCGAGGACGACGTGCAGCTGCGCGATGGCGATGGTGAGGCCGATGCCCGCCAGCATGCCGTGCACGATGGCGGGCGAGACGGCGAGTGCCGTGCGGGCCACCCGGCGGACGCCGAGCAGGAGTTGGAGCAGTCCGGCGGCGAGGGTGATGGCGCAGGTGGCCTGCCAGCCGTACTGGGTGATCAGGCCGGCGGTGATGACGGTCAGTGCGGCGGAGGGGCCGCTGACCTGGAGTGGAGTGCCGCCGAAGAGGCCGACCACGATCCCGCCGACGGCCGCCGCCGCAAGGCCGGCGGTCAGCGGGGCACCGGTGGCCAGGGCGATGCCCAGGGAGAAGGGCACGGCGATCAGGAAGACCACCAGGGAGGCCGAGAGGTCCTGCGCCCACCGGGCGCGGGAGTGCGGGCCCGGCGGGGCGTGGTCGGTGGTGTCGGAGGCGATGGGTGCGCTGGAGATGTCGAGGGTCATTGTCTTCCCGTCTGTCCGGGGGAACGAACGCAGTCAGGTCCGGTGGTGAGTCCGGTTGTGGGGCTCGGGGGAGCCGGATCGGCTGTCGTGGGTCGCGACGGTGTGGCGGGATGGCGTGGGCGCGGCGGGGAGTGCGGGTGTCACCGGCCGGGCCGTGGACCATCAGCGGGCCTCAGGGAGGCAAGGGACGGCCATGCCTCTGAGAGGACCATCAAGACTCGGTAAACCGAGAGTAATGAAAGCTTTGCACAGCGTCATCTCGAACGGTAGGGCTGAAGCCCTTCATTCACCCCATTGGGTGGTAGTCGAACTGACGGGAATCTGCTGACACCGGCCGGAGCGGACGGGGGCGGACGAGGGGCGACGAGGGGCGGTCCGGGTGCGGCCCCGGGATCGGTGTCGCGCGCAGAAACGGGCTGCGGCCTCCCTCCGGGTGGAGGAAGGCCGCAGCCCGTCCGGTGACTCGCGCGGCGGCGTCCGCCGTCAGTGGTGCGCGCCGGCCGTGGCGGGCTGCTCGCCGCCGAGCACGAACCCGTGGTCCACCTGGGTGGCGAGGTCGATGCCGACCTTGGCGTTGGCCCAGCTCTCGGCGTTGCGGAGGTGGAAGAGGACGGCCTGCTCGGTGTAGCGGCGGGCGTCCCTCCGGTCGTGGGCGGCGTCGGCTTCGGCGCGCAGCTGCTCCAGTACCGCGCGGTTGCCCGGCTCCAGCGTCCGCAGCGGCGGTTCGGCGCCCTGCTCCAGCCGGCGCACCCAGTCGGAGTGGCCGAAGGTGGTCAGCAGGTCGTCGCCGACCTCGCGGCGGAGGAAGTCCAGGTCGTCCGGGCCCTGCACCTTGTTGCCGATCACCCGCAGCTGGACGCCGAAGTCGCGGGCGTAGTCCTTGTACTGGCGGTACACCGAGACGCCCTTGCGGGTCGGCTCGGCGACCAGGAAGGTCAGGTCGAACCGGGTGAACAGTCCGGAGGCGAAGGAGTCGGAGCCCGCCGTCATGTCGGTGACCACGTACTCGTCCCGGCCGTCGACCAGGTGGTTGAGCAGCAGCTCGACCGCGCCGACCTTGGAGTGGTAGCAGGCGACCCCGAGATCATCCTCGGTGAAGGCGCCGGTCGCCAGTAGCCGGACCGATCCTTCGTCCAGCGCGATCGGCCGGGCGCAGGCCGCGTACACCGGGTTCTCCTCGACGATCCGGAGCAGGCGCGAGCCGGTGCCGGGCGGCGTGGTCTTGATCATCTCCTCGGCGGACCGGATCAGCGGGTTGCTGCCGCGGAGGTACTCCTTGATGGCCGGCAGGTAGCCGCCGAGCGAGGGCAGTTCCGCCGCCTGGCCGTCCGTCAGGCCCAGTGCGGGGCCGAGGTGCTGATTGATGTCGGCGTCGACGGCGATGACCGGGCGGCCCGCGGCGGCCAGGTGGCGGATGAACAGGGCGGACAGCGTGGTCTTGCCGCTGCCGCCCTTGCCGACGAAGGCGATCTTCATCTGGGACTCCGGCTCTTGATCTGGGGCCCGTGCGCGGGGCCGCTTGCCCGATGCCTCGTCGGACGCGTCCGCGCCGCTCTGCCGGTGCCGCTTCCGCCCTGTGCCGAGGCCGACGATATCCAGAGTTGGAAATCGTTATCGTCTCCGATAGTGCTCATGCTATCCAGGGTTTCGGGCTCCCCGTCGGAGGGGAGTGAGGATTGCCTCTAACGGGTGATCCGGGGTTGCTGTTCCGGGAGGGGCCCCTCTTTCATTACTCTCGGGTAGGTGAGCACTGGAACAGATCCCCTCGCCCCGCTGGCCCAGCTCCCCGGGGTGCCCGACGCGGTGGCCGAGGTGCGCAAGGCCGTCGACCGCCTCTACGGGCACCGGGTGATGCGCCGCCGCGCGGCCGAGGTCACCTCCGAGTCCGCCCTGCGCGGCGCCCGCGCGTCGGCGGCCCTGGCCGGGGCGGACTGGCCGCTGGAGGAGGTCCGGCGCCGCAGTGACTTCAGCGCCGACCCGCAGTCGCGCACGGTCGGCGCCGCACTGCGGATCGCCGCCGAGTCCGGTCAGCTGCTGAGCGTCTGGCGGCACTCGCCGCTCCAGGTGCTGGCGCGGCTGCACCTGCTGGCGGTCGGTGACGCCGATGCGGCCGCGGGGCGGCCCCGGCGCGCCGGTGAGGCCGCCGAGGAGCTGTTCCCGCTGGAGCTCAAGCCGGTGGAGAGCGTCGAGGCCGACCCGGCCGCGGGCACGCTGGTGCCCGCCCTGCCGCCGGCCCCCGGCGCCGAGGAGGTCGCCGCGCGGCTCGACCAGCTCTCCCGGCTGCTGGTCGCCCGCGCCGAAGGGCAGGGCGTGGGGACGCCGGCCCTGGTGGTGGCCTCGGTGGTGCACGGGGAGCTGCTCGCGCTGCGGCCGTTCGGCTCGCACAACGGCGTGATCGCACGGGCCGCGCAGCGGATCGTGCTGCTCGCGGAGGGGCTCGACCCGAAGTCGATCTGCCCGGCCGAGGTCGGTCTCGCCGAGCTCGGAACCGACGCCTACCGGCGTGCGCTGGCCGGCTACCTGGCGGGGACCGAGGAGGGCATGGCGGCCTGGATCGGCCACTGCGGGCGGGCGCTGCGGCTCGGCGTGCGGGAGAGCACGGCGGTCTGCGAGGCGATGCAGCGCGGCATGGTCTGACCGGCGCTTCGGGGGCCGGGGTCCGACCCACGGGCTGGACCCGGCCTGCTGCCGGGCGGCGGCCGGTCCTGCCGGGTCCTACCGTCGGGCCGGTCTCCCGGCGCCGGGCGGGGTCGCCGCCGGAGCGGGCCCGGACAGCGAGATGCGGCGGCACCTGATCCTGCCGGGTGCCGCCGCTGGTACAGGTACCGGGTGACCAAGCATGCACCGGAAGTGCCCATCAGACGGGGATCCTGCCCGTTCGTCTGGTGCGGCGGCCCGACAGCGGGTCGGCTGCATGTGGGTGCTCGGTTATCTGTACGCGGTCCGTGGGGCCTGAACTGCGTTGTCGGTTTGACCTCTTCGGGTCCTGACCGGGTCTCGCGGGCCGTGCTTCATTTGTATCGCGTTTCGGGCGAAAGGGGAACCCGAAACGAGAAGTCTTCGGCTTTTGCCCGTTTTGGCCCAAACAGTGTTGGTTGCATCCGTTGTGTGCGGCTCGCCCTCCCGCCGGGACGGGAGGGCGTCAGGGCGGGCGGCTGCTCAGGGGGCCGGGCGGCGGCGCCGCGCCGCGTACCAGATCACCCCGGCGGTCAGCACCGCCGTGCCGATCGCCACCGCGGTCAGCACCGAGCGGCTCGGTGCGGAGAACTCCGGGAGCCGCCGCCGCAGTTCCACCGGGCGGTCGAAGACCAGCACCGGCCACTCGCGGGCCACCGCCTCCTTGCGCAGGGCGCGGTCCGGGTTGACGGCGGACGGGTGGCCCACCGCCTCCAGCAGCGGCAGGTCGGTGGACGAGTCGCTGTAGGCGTAGCACTCGGCGAGGTCGTAGCCCTCGGACTCGGCCAACTCCCGGATGGCGGCGGCCTTGTTCTCGGCGTAGGCGTAGTACTCGATCTCGCCGGTGTAGCAGCCGTCCTCGATCTTCAGCCGGGTGGCGATCACGTGGTCCGCGCCGAGCAGCGCTCCGATCGGCTCGACCACCTCGGAGCCGGAGCTGCTGACGATGACCACGTCGCGCCCGGCCGCATGGTGCTGTTCGATCAGCGAGGCGGCCTCGTCGTAGATGATCGGGTCGATCAGGTTGTGCAGGGTCTCGGCGACGATCTCGCGGACCTGCTGGACGTTCCAGCCCCGGGTGAGCGCGGAGAGGTACTCGCGCATCTTCTCCATCTGGTCGTGGTCCGCTCCGCCGACCAGGAAGACGAACTGGGCGTAGGCGCTGCGCAGTACGGCCCGACGGTTGATCAGGCCGCCCTGGTAGAAGGGCCGGCTGAAGGCCAGGGCGCTCGACTTGGCGATGATGGTCTTGTCGAGATCGAAGAAGGCCGCCGTCCGGGGGCCGGCCGGGCGCGGACGGGCGACCGGGGGCGTCGGCGCGGCGTTCCCGGCCTGCGCGGCGGGCCCGGCGGTGGAGTCCGGGGACTTGTCGGCGTACTCGTCGGCGTTCTCGGTGGTGTCCACGGGAACCGAGGATAGAGGGCTCCGCAAAACACCCCGCCATTCGGCGTACTCGCGGGCGTGCGGGTTTGTGTTTCTGGCCGCTCGGGTACACCATGGAAGTCACGGATCGTTCGCGACCGTGCTAACCCGGTCCGGCTCCTCCCCCCCGAGTCGGGCTGTGGATAGACGACCCCCGCTCTCCCCCCCGGCGGGGGTCGTCGCACGTCCGGGGCCATTTTCAGGGCTTGAACGGCTTCTGCGGAGCATGCTGCGCCCGGCCCGCCCCGTGTCTACAGGGGGTGTCGGGGCCCGGCCCCACCAATCCACTTTCGTCACTCTGTGTTGCCGGTTACTCAAGGCCACGCGTGGTCCGGACGAGGTCCGCAAGAGGCGCGGAAGAGCCCCCGGAGAGGTCGCGGAGGGATTCCGGAGAGTCTCCGGAGAGGGGGCGGGGAGGTCCGGAGAGCGTCCTTCCGGGGCCAGACCGAGGCCGGCCGTCTTCCCGCCCGGGCTGTGCCGGTTCTTCCCGGTGAGGCCGTTCCGTCAATTCTTTGCTCAATAGCCCCCCGCCCGGGTGAACGAAGTTATCCACAGCCCCGAGTTGTCCACAGGCATTCGGAACCCGGCTGACGGAATCCGGATCACCCCCCACCGTGATGGACGGCAGCGGTTGCCGGGCACCTCGAATTGGGCGCTCCCGGCCGGCCGCCTGCCGGACCCATCCGGACGTGTGCCCGTGCCGCTTCGCGCGGACGGGCACCGCACAGGGGAGAGCGCCATGTCGACACCGATCACCGGCCACGCCGCCGCCCACGGACCGGAGGCCACCGGCCCGCTCGTCGTCACCGAGGACGAGGGCCTGGCCGAGCACCTGTTGCGGCTCTGCGCGGCCGCAGGCACCGAACCCCGGCTGATCCGGGGCGCCCCGCCACCGCGCGGGCTCTGGGAGGGCTCGTCGCTCGTGCTGGTCGGGGACGACCAGGCCGAGCGGTGCGCCGGGCTCCCCCGCCGTACCGGGGTCCTCCTGCTCGGGCTGGACCTGGACGACCCCGGGGTCTGGGTCAGGGCCGTCCAACTCGGCGCCGAGCACGTGCTGTTCCTGCCCGACGCCGAGGCCTGGCTGCTCGACCGGATCGCCGACGCCGCCGAGGGAGTCGGCACACCGGCGCTGACCGTCGCGGTGCTCGGCGGCCGGGGCGGGGCCGGTGCCTCCACCCTGGCCTGCGCGCTCGCGGTCACGGCCGCGCGTACCGGGCGGCGGACCATGCTCGTCGACGGTGATCCGCTGGGGGGCGGGCTCGACGTCCTGCTCGGGGGCGAGACGGCCGGCGGCCTGCGCTGGCCGGACCTGGCCGGCTCGCGCGGACGGGTCAGCGGAGCCGAGCTGGCCAAGGCGCTGCCGGTGCTGAAACGGCTGACCGCGCTGTCCTGCCTGTCCTGGGACCGCGGCGACACGCTCGCCGTGCCGCCCGAGGCCATGCGTAGTGTGCTGGCCGCCGCCCGGCGGCGCGGCGGGCTGGTCGTGGTCGACGTGCCGCGCCACCTCGATCCGGCGGCCGGACAGGCGTTGGAGCAGTCCGACACGGCACTGCTGGTGGTGCCGGCCGAGCTGCGCGCGGTGGCCGCCGCCGACCGGGTCGCGGCGTCCGTCCGGATGCGGCTCGACGACGTCCGGATGGTGGTGCGCCCGTTGCGGCCGTTCGGGATCCCGGCCCACCGGATCGCGCGGGGACTGCGGTTGAGGCTCGCCGGAGAGCTGGAGGCGGAGCCGGGGCTGGCCGCCGACGTCGAGCAGGGTGTGCCGCCCGGGATCCGGGAGAACGGCCCGCTGGCCCGATTCTGCGAAACCTTCCTGGAAGAGGTGCTGCCGCCGGTTCCGGCGGTCGGAGGAGGTGTCTACTGATGGTCCGTCTGCGGAGAACAGGCAGTGCGGCCGGTGCTGGTTCCGGCGGCCGTGGCGGTGGTGTGCGGGAGCTCCGCCTGCTCAAGAGCGTTTCGGCGTCGGGCGGGCCGCCGGGGCCGGGCTCGCGGCCGGAGCCGCCGCCGTACGGGCGGACGGCCCGGGAGGAGCACACGACGGCGCTGGTCGACGCCGTCCGGCTGAGGTTGGCGGAGTCCGGGGCACCGCCGACCGCCGGGTCCGTCGCGGCGGCGCTGCGGGCCACCAGGCCGCCACTCGGCGGCGACGAAGTCCTCGCCACCGTGCGGTCGTTGCGGGCCGAGCTGGTGGGCGCGGGCCCGCTGGACCGGTTGCTGGCCGCGCCGGACGTCACGGACGTACTGGTCAACGGCCCGGACGAGGTCTGGGTCGACCGGGGCGGCGGGCTGCGGCGGGCCACCGGTGTCCGTTTCGCCGACGCCGAGGCGGTCCGGAGGCTGGCCCACCGGCTCGCCACCGCCGCCGGGCGCCGACTGGACGACGCCAGGCCCTGGGTGGACGCTCGGCTGCCGGACGGCACCCGGCTGCACGCGGTGCTGCCGCCGATCGCCGGCGGCTGCACCCACATCTCCCTGCGGGTCTGCCGGCCCCGCCCGTTCACGCTCGACGAGTTGGTGGCCGGCGGGGCGCTGCCCGCAGCCGGTGCCGAGCTGCTGGCGGGCATCCTGCGGGCGAGGCTCTCCCTGCTGATCAGCGGCGGGACGGGGACAGGCAAGACGACCCTCCTGGCGGCGCTGCTCGGGCTGGTCGGGCCGGACGAGCGGATCGTCGTCGTCGAGGACTCGGCCGAGCTGCACCCGGCCCACCCGCACGTGGTCCGGTTGCAGAGCCGCCCGCCCAACCAGGAGGGGCTGGGCGAGCTGACCCTGCGCGACCTCCTCCGGCAGGCCCTGCGGATGCGCCCGGACCGGCTGGTCGTCGGGGAGGTCAGGGGAGCCGAAGTCTCGGATCTGCTGGCCGCGTTGAACACGGGCCACGAAGGCGGGTGCGGCACGGTTCACGCGAACACGGCGGCGGACGTGCCGGTCCGGCTGGAGGCGCTCGGCTCGCTCGCCGGGCTGGACCGGCCGGCCCTGCACAGCCAGCTCCGGGCCGCGCTCGATCTGGTGGTGCACCTGGTCCGGGAGCCGGCCTCCGGACGGCGTCGCGTCGCCGAGATCCACACGCTGGCCGGCGACCGCGACGGGATGGCCGTCACCACACCGGCGGTGACCTTCGCGGCGGACGGCACCGTACTCCCGGGCGAGGGCTGGGATCGGCTGCTCCGGCTGCTGGCGGCGCGCGGGGTGACGCTCGCGGACGGGCCGCCGTGACGGTGGCGCGGGCGGAGGTCCTGTTCGTCCTGCTGCTCTGCGGCTGCATGGTGGGTGCCCTGGCCCTGCTCGGGCCATGGCGGAGGAAGGCTGAAGGGAAGGGTGGAGGGTGAGATGACGAAGGATCAGCTGGCGCTGTGCTGGGTGGCGGTGCTCTTCGCGGTGGCGCTGGCCGGGTGGTGCGCGCTGGAGCGGGCGGCGTCGGGCGCTCGCAGACGCACGCTTCTGCCGGCCGGTGACGGCGTCGGGGGAGACGGCGGCAGCGGGGAGTCGGGCGGTCGTCGATGGCCGGTGGCAGCCGGCCCCGGATGGTGGCCGCTACGCCGGCCGGGCCGGCCGGCGCCGGAACTGCTGCTGGTTCCGGTGGGGTTGGCGGCGGGAGCGTCGACCGGCTCGCCTGTTCCGGTGCTGGCGGCCGCCCTGGCCTTCCTTCCTCTGCGGCGTTGGCGGCAGCGCCGCAGGGTGGCGGCAGAGGCCCGTCGGCGGGCGGCGGCCATCATCGACCTCTGTGCGGGGCTCGCAGGGGAGTTGAGGAGCGGTTCGACGCCCGAGCAGGCGCTGCACGTGGTGACGACGCGCATCGCCGCAGACCGCGAGGTCCTGCGCCGGATCGGCGAGGAGCCGGTGGCCCGGCTGGCGGCCGGCCGGTACGGCGGGGACGTCCCGTTGGCGTTCCAGTTGCTCGCCGAGCTGCCGGGTGGCAGCGGGGCGACCGCGATCGCCGCCTGCTGGCGGGTCACCGCCGACGGCGGATCGGGCCTGGCGGCCGGCCTGGACGGGGTTGCTGAGGCGCTGCGCGGGGAGCAGGCGCTGGCCGAGGAGATCACCGCGGAGCTGGCGGCCCCGCGGACCACGATCGCCGTCCTGGCGGCGCTCCCCGTCGTTGGGCTGCTGCTCGGGGTGGCGCTCGGAGCCCGGCCGGTGGCCGTCCTGCTCCACACCCCCGCCGGGCTGGCCTGCTTGGCGGGCGGGGCGGCGCTGGAGGGGCTGGGCCTGGCGTGGACGGCGCGGATCGTCCGGGCGGCGGCGCGAGGGGCTCTGGAGGAGCCTGCGTCCGGTGAAGAGGCTGCGGCTGCGGAGGTCGGGTGGCGGTGCGGCATCTCGCGTACGAAGGCGCGGCAGGCGCGGCCGAGCGGGTCGTTCCGGGCGGAGGTGATGTCGACATGAGGTGGGGAGCCGAGGGGGCCGGCCTGGTGCCGGCGCTGGCAGCGGGAGTGCTGTTCCTGCGTCGTGGGGCAGCGCGTCGGGCGGGGCACCGGCGGTCGGCTGCCTGGCTCCCGGCGAGGGAGCGGGAGCCGGGTCCTCGCAGGTGGGGCGGACGTGGCTGGAGGGCCCACCGTCCCCCGGCGACGCCGACGGCGAGAGCGGCGACGACGCGGGCGGCAGTGTCCGGCGGCTCGGGGCGTGCGCAGCGCGTGGCGCTCGCGGCCGCCGGGGGCCTCGGCGCGGCGGTGGCACTGGGCGGTGGTGCCGGAGTGGCGGCGGGTGCCCTGCTGGCCGTCGTGTTGTACCGGTGGCTGCCCCGGGCGAGGTCTCCGGACGAACGGCGGGCCGCGCTGGAGGAGGAGCAGCTCACCCGGCAGCTTCCGCTCACCGCGGAGCTGCTGGCGGCCTGCCTCGGTTCGGCGGCCTCACCTGCCGTGGCGCTGGCGGCGGTCGGTCGGAGCGTCGGTGCCCCGATGGGGCCGCGACTGGTGGCGATTGCGGCCGAACTGGCCCTGGGGGCACCGCCGGAGGTCTGCTGGACCAGGCTGGGCGAGGAGCATCCGACGCTGGCGCCACTGGCCCGCTGTCTGGTCCGGACGAGCCTCAGCGGGGCCCCCGCGTCCGGGCCGCTGATCGGGTTGGCGCACGGTCGGCGGACGGCAGCCGCCCGTATGGCGCACGCCCGGGTCCGTCGGGCCGGGGTCCTCGCGACGGCGCCGTTGGGGCTCTGCTTCCTCCCGGCGTTCGTCCTGATCAGCGTCGTCCCGGTGGTCATCGGACTCACCACCCGCTTCGCGCAGGACATGTGAGCGGGCGGCGGGAACGCGTGGGGCCCCGCGGAACGGCACATCAACCATCAATCACCCCAGGAGGGATCCATGACCGCAGTGATCACGGCCAGGCTCGGCGACCCGCGTCTCGGTCGGCGCCCGTACGAGTTGTGCCGACGTCGGGGCCGGTGGGTGGTCGGCCGGGTCCGGAGGTCGGCCCGGATCAAGGACAGGTCGGACGCGGGGATGACCACGGCCGAGTACGCGGTCGGAACTCTCGGGGCCTGTGCGCTGGCGGCCGGGCTGTACAAGGTGGTGACCAGCCCGGCCATGCTCGGTGCACTGGCCGAGCTCCTGGACCGGGCGCTCCATGCGACGTGACGGTTCGTCATCGGGGCGGCTGCGGTGGATCCGTCGGTGCTCCGGGTGCTTCCGCGCTCGGGACGGGGGCAGGGTCGGGGGCGGGGGCCGGGACCGGGACGGGGTTCGTGGCCGTCGTCGAGGCGATGCGGGCTTCGTCACGGCCGAGACGGCGGTCGCCCTGCCGGCGCTGGTGCTGCTCGCCGTGATGCTGATCTGGGGCGTGCTCGCGGCGGGCGCGCAGATCCGCTGTGTGGACGCGGCGCGCGTGGGCGCCAGGGCGGCCGCGCGCGGGGAGGCGGATGCCGCCGCGGCGGCCCGCGCGGCGGCCCCGCCCGGGGCGGAGGTGCGGATCGCGGTCGCGGCCGACACCGTCCGGGTCACGGTGGACGCGCCGTCGGCGGCGCCGGGCCGTTTCGGCTCGCTGCTCTCGGTGCGCCTCGGCGCGGCCGCGGTGGCAGCCCGGGAGGACACGCTGGAGGGCGGAGGAGGAGGTGGCCCGTGGCCGTCCTGACGCCGGTTGCGCGTGCCGCGGCGGCGGTACGGCGAGTGGCGCGGGCCCGCACCGCCCGGGCGGTGGCGGCAGGGCGCGGGGCCGACGCCGGGTCCGCGACGGTGTGGCTGGTCGCGTTCGCGGTCCTCGGGTGTGCGGCCTTCACGGCGGTGCTCTCGGTGGGAGCGGTGGTCGGCGCCCGGCACCGGGCGGAGTCGGCCGCCGACCTGGCGGCCCTCGCGGCCGCCGACCGGCTGCTGCTGGACGTGGACGGCGGGTGCGGGCGGGCGGCCGGGATCGCCGCCGCGCAGGCGGCCACCGTGGTGTCCTGCACGGTTGACCGGGAGGCGGACGCCGTCGAGGTGGTGGCGGAGGTCCGGGTCGGCGGGCTGCCCGTGCGGCTGCCGGTGGGACCGGCCCGCGCACGGTCCCGTGCCGGTCCGGTCCGCGCGACGACCGCGTCGGCAGCCGCCACGGCGGGTGCCGACGCGGACGCCGGCCTCACCGGGACGGCGGGCGGCTCATGAGCCCTCAGCGCCCCCGGCCTCGTCGGTGGCTCCCGCCGCTCCGGTCTCCCCGCGCGGGGTGTCCCCGGGCACCGGCCCCGTTGCGGAGCTCGCCCCCGGCCCGGACCCCAGCCCCGCCCCTGTCGCGGACCCCAGCGCCGGCCCGGGCCCGGCCTCGTCCACCGCCGCCGGTGCGCCGGCGAGCAGGATGTCCAGGAGCCGGACGGCGGCCGCCTTGTCCAACGGGTCGTTGCCGTTGCCGCACTTGGGCGACTGCACGCACGAGGGGCAGCCGCGCTCGCACTCGCAGGCGGCGATCGCCTCCCGGGTGGCCGTCAGCCACTGGACGGCCCGTCGGAAACCGCGTTCGGCGAAGCCGGCCCCGCCGGGGTGGCCGTCGTAGACGAACACGGTGGGCAGCTGGGTGTCGGGGTGCAGCGGCACCGACACACCTCCGATGTCCCAGCGGTCGCAGGTGGCGAACAGCGGCAGCAGGCCGATGGAGGCGTGTTCGGCGGCGTGGGCGGCCCCGGGGAGCTGGTCGGGCGGGATGTCCGCGTCGAGCAGCTGATCCTCGGTGACGGACCACCAGACCGCCCGGGTGCGCAGGGTGCGGGGCGGCAGGTCGAGCTTGCTCTCGCCCATGATCTCCCCGGTGGAGATCCGCTTGCGGAGGTAGCCGACCACCTGGTTGACCACCTCCACCGAACCGAAACTGAGCCGGCCCTCGCCCCACTCGACGGAGGTGTCGGTGGAGAGCACGGAGATGGAGGTGATGTCCCGCGCGGCCGTCGTGTAGGGCGGGTCGGCCGGTTCGACCAGGGCCACCGAGGTCTCCAGGTCGAGGTCGCGGACGAGGTAGCTGCGCCCCTGGTGCAGGTGGACGGCGCCGGTGTGGACGGTGGTGTGGGCGGCGGAGGCGTCCACCGTGCCGAGCAGCCGCCCGGTCGGGGCCTCGACGATCTGGACCGGGCTGCCCCCGCTTCCGCGCAGGTCGACGGCGTCGGCGGCCCGTTCGCGGCGGGTCCAGTACCAGGCCTCGCCGCGGCGGCGGAGCAGTCCGCGGCGTTCCAGGACGGGCAGCAGCGGTCCGGCGGAGGGGCCGAACAGCTCCAGATCCGCATCGGTGAGCGGCAGCTCTGCGGCGGCTGCGCACAGGTGGGGGGCGAGGACGTGCGGGTTGTCGGGGTCGAGCACGGTGGCCTCGACGGGGGTGGCGAACAGGGCCTCCGGGTGGTGCACCAGGTAGGTGTCCAGCGGGTCGTCGCGGGCGATCAGGACGGCGAGCGAGCCCTGGGCCTCGCGTCCGGCCCGTCCGGCCTGCTGCCACAGCGAGGCCCGGGTGCCCGGGTAGCCGGCCATCAGGACGGCGTCGAGTCCGGAGACGTCGACGCCGAGTTCGAGGGCGGAGGTGGAGGCGAGGCCGAGGAGCCGGCCGGTGTGCAGGTCGCGTTCGAGGGCCCGGCGTTCGTCGGCGAGGTATCCGCCGCGGTAGGCGGCCACCCGGTCGGCGAGCGGTCGGCCGAGCTGGTCCTGGGTCTGCAGCGCGACGAGCTCGGCGGCGCGGCGTGAGCGGACGAACACGACGGTGCGGGTCTGCCGCTCGACCAGGTCGGTCAGCAGGTGGGCGGCCTCGGCCGTGGCCGTCCGTCGGACGGGTGCGCCGTGCTCGCCGACGTTCTCGGTGAGCGGCGGCTCCCAGAGGCCGAAGACCATCGGGCCGCGCGGTGAGGCGTCCTCGGTGACCGCCTCGGCCGGCACCCCGGTGAGCCGGTGGGCTGTGGTGGCCGGTTCGGCGGTGGTGGCCGAGGCGAGCAGGAAGGTGGGTGAGGAGCCGTACCGGGCACAGATCCGGCGCAGCCGCCGCAGCACCTGGGCGACGTGCGAGCCGAACACGCCCCGGTAGCTGTGGCACTCGTCCACCACCACGTAGCGCAGGGTCTTGAGGAAGGAGGACCAGCGGGCATGGGCGGGCAGGATGCCGCGGTGCAGCATGTCCGGGTTGGTGAGCACGTACGAGGCGTACTGGCGGACCCACTCGCGCTCCTCGGGCGGGGTGTCGCCGTCGTAGAGGGCGGCCCGGACCCTGGGCGGGGCGAGTTCGGCGGCACGCCGGCGCTGGTCGGCGGCGAGCGCCTTGGTCGGGGCCAGGTACAGCGCGGTGGCGCCGCGGCCGTTGCGGGCCTCGGTGCCGTCCAGCAGGTCGCTGAGCACCGGAGCCAGGTAGCCGAGCGACTTGCCCGAGGCGGTGCCTGTGGCGATCACCACGGAATGGCCGCTTTTGGCCAGATTCATCGCCTCTGCCTGGTGGGCCCAGGGCCGTTCCACACCGAGGTCCCGGGCGGCGGACGCGATCTCGGGCCGGATCGAGTCGGGCCACGGTGAATAACGGGCAGGTCGGGCGGGAAGGTGCTCCGTATGGGTGAGCCGGTCCGACCGCCCCCGGGTGGTGGACAGGGTCGTGAGCAGTGCCTCGGGCAGGCTGTGACGGGGCGGCATGAGGACCCAGTGTGTCACCGGCGTGACGGAGAATCGTTGTAAGCCATCGTGCGGGCATGGTCGCAGGTGGTTGAATGTGGCCGTGACGGCCGTACGGCCGGGGGTCGCAGCGCTGAGGCTTGCCACGCGTTCGCTGGGCGTGCCCGGGGCTCGCGACCATGCGGTGGCGGCCGTCCGGCCGAAGATCGCAATGACGTAGCAAGGCAAGGTGCTGGAGGTTCCGTGGACCTGTCCCTGTCGACCCGTACAGTCGGCGATCGCACGGTCGTCGAGGTTGGCGGCGAGATCGATGTGTACACCGCCCCGAAGCTGCGTGAGCAGTTGGTCGAGCTCGTCAACGACGGCAACTACCACCTCGTCGTCGACATGGAGGGCGTGGACTTCCTCGACTCGACCGGTCTGGGCGTGCTGGTGGGCGGTCTGAAGCGAGTGCGGGCCCACGAGGGCTCGCTGCGCCTGGTGTGCAACCAGGAGCGCATCCTGAAGATCTTCCGCATCACCGGCCTGACCAAGGTCTTCCCGATCCACACCTCGGTGGACGACGCGGTCAACTCGACCGACTGACGCGGCCGGGCCGGTCCCTGTGCCGGCCCGCCCGATCCATGCGTCCGGTACGCCGGGGCCCTGAGCGGCCCCGGCGGCCCGGGACGCCTCAGGGCCGGTGGAGACCGGCCCGCAGGGGCCGCATGCCCGGCCCCGGTCGGACACCCCGAGGGGGAGAAGATGGCAACCGTCGAACTTCGATTCAGTGCGCTTCCCGAGCACGTGCGTACGGCCCGGCTGGTCGCCGCGGCGGTCGCGAGACGAGCCGGGGTCGACGAGTCGGTGCTCGACGAGGTGCGCCTCGCCGTGGGTGAGGCGTGTTCCCGTGCCGTCGGCCTGCACCAGCGCGGTGGCATCACCGGCGCGGTCCGGGTCGCGCTCACGGACCAGGAGAAGCGTTTCCTCATCGAGGTCGAGGACGAGGCGGGCCCCGCCACCGTCCCGAGCCCTGGCGCGGCCGAAGGAGAGGATCCGGGCGAGGACACCCTGGGCCTCGCGGTCATCACCGGTCTGGTCGAGGACCTGGAGGTCACCAACGGAGCCGAAGGCGGCCTGATCCGGATGAGCTGGCCGGTCTCGGTCGACGCGGTGGCGGTCTGAGGCGGTTCCGCCCCGGCGGCACAGCCTTCCTCAGTCCCTCAACACTCAGCTCCTCGGCCTCTCGGCTCCTCGGCTTCTCGGCCCCTCTGGGGCACGGCCGCGGGCTGCGTTCCTCCGGTGCGTCGTGCCGTGGTGCTCCGAGTCGGCGCCGGGTGAATCGGGGCTCCCGGACGTCCGCTTCGCGGGCATGCTTTGACAAATTGTTGAATCCGGCGGTTCGCTGCTCTCGGCACGACCGGGTCCGATCGGTGATCGGACCTGTCGTAGAAGAGGGAACCCATGCGGATACGCATTCTGTGGCCGGCCGGTCAGGTGACCGCCACGTTGGCGACCACGCCCACCTCCGAGGCGCTCTGGGCCGCGCTGCCGGTCAGTTCGTCGGCGAACACCTGGGGTGAGGAGGTCTACTTCGACACCCCGGTCAGCATGCCGAGGGAGCCCGACGCCCGGCAGGTCGTCGAGCCCGGCACGGTGGCGTTCTGGACGGACGGCGACAGCCTCGCGCTCCCGTACGGCCCGACGCCGATCTCGCGGGACGGGGAGTGCCGGCTGGCCAGCCCGTGCAACGTCCTCGGCGTGCTGGACGGGGACGCCCAGGTGCTGCGCACCGTCCGGCCGGGCGACCCGATCAGGGTCGAGCGGGCCTGAAGCGCACCTGAAGCCCACCCGAGGCGCACCCAAGGCGCACTCGACGCGCACCTGAAGAGGGCCCGGGCCGGGGCCGGGAACGGGCGGGAACCGGGAGCGGGTCGGCGGCCGTGTAGGTTCGCAGTTCGACGACCGAAGACGACCGAAACCGAAAGGCCTCTCCCGGTGAACAAGCGACTGCTGGCCGTACCCGCGCTCGGCGCGCTGCTTGCGTTCGGCGCCGTCGGCTGCGGCGACGACAACAGCAAGCAGCTGGAGTCCTGGGCGACGAGCGTCTGTGGCGCGGCCAAGGACCCGATCGCCCAGGCGCAGACCGCGCTCGCGGACACCGGACAGGTGAAGACCGGCGAGGCGCCGGCCGACCTGCAGAAGCGGCTCTCCGCGGACATCGGGCGGCTGGCCAAGACCAACCAGGACATCGCCGCGGCCATCGACTCCGCCGGGGCCCCCAAGGTGGACGACGGCGCGAACCTGCAGAAGGACACCGTCACCGAGCTGAACAAGGCCGCGGACGGCTACCTCGACGTCCAGAAGAAGCTGGACGGCCTGTCCAACGCGGACCAGGGGAAGTTCGCGGACGGGCTGCGCAGCGTCGCCGACCAGGTGCAGCAGTTGGCCTCGCTCTCCACCCAGGCCCAGGCCAAGCTCCAGCGCGGCGAGCTCGGCGCCGCGATGGCCAAGCAGGAGGGCTGCAAGCCCGGTACGGCCGGCGCGGCCCCGACCGCCGGGGCGAGCGGCTCGGCGGGTGCGAGCGGTTCCCCGGCGGCGGGCGGCGCGACCGGCACGCCGGCCCCGGGAACGCCCGCCCCGGGCTCCACGGACACGGCGAGCCCGGCCGCCGGTGCCACGGCCACGGCCACCGGTGCCGCATCGACCGGGTCGGCCCCGGCCACCCCGTCCGCCCCGGCCCCCTCGGCGAGCTGAGGCCGACGCGGCGCGCGGAGGTCTGAACCGGACCGGACCGGACCGGACCGCCGCGCTCCGGGCCCCGCGGTCCGGACCGGCACGCTCCGGGCCTCCGTGGTCCTGGCCCCAAGGGGTCCGGACTGCCACCTTCCGGGCCATTGCGCCCCTGCCGGCTCCTCGGTCGGCGGGGGCGTTTCCGTCACTGTCGTAGCAGCGCCGTCGCCCTGTCCGGACGAGAAGCCGCCCGGACAGGGGGAGCGGTTCGCGATGAGCGGCGGGCCGGGGCGGCGGGCCGGGGTGGCGGGGCGCTGCGGGTGGGCGGAAAGGCCGCGTCGGACGGCCGGGCGGGCGGGCGGTGCCTGCGGCCCGGGGGACAATGGCGGGGTGATCAGTAGCCCCGTTCTCGACCCGACCCGCCTCGCCAAGCTGCGCGAGGCGCTGCTCGCCGCCTCGTTCACCGCCGACGGCTGCCTCGACCTGCTCGGGCCCACCGGGTACGCGGCGCTGGCCCGCAGCGAGGCCGTGCCGGCCCTGCGCGCGACCCGCGGCGGCACGCCGCTGGAGACGCTGGTGCGGCTGTTCCTGCTCCAGCAGCCCGTGCCGTACCGGGCGGCCGCCGCCGCTCTGCCGGTCGAGGACTGCCTGGCCGACGGCTGGCTGCGCCCGGACGGCGACCTGGTCCGGGCCACCGTGGACGTCCGCCCGTACGCCAACGAGGTCGCTGGGCTGCCGAGTTCGGACGCCTGGGTCGTCTCCGACCTCGGCTGTGCGGTCGGCGGCGCGGGCGGGATCGGCTCCGGCGAGACCGCGCACGGCGTGGCCCGCAAGGACCTGGTGCTCGGCGTGGGCGGCGCGTCCACCACGCTGGCCAACATCACCGTGCGCCGGCCGGTCCGGGCCGCCCTGGACCTCGGTTCGGGTTCGGGCGTGCAGGCGCTGCACGCCGCCCGGCACGCCCAGCGGGTCACCGCGACCGACCTCAACCCGCGCGCGCTGCGGTTCACCGAACTGACGCTCGCGCTCTCCGGGTTCGAGAACACCGAGGCCGCGACCGGCAGCCTCTTCGAGCCGGTCGGCGACCGGCGGTTCGACCTGATCGTCTCCAACCCACCGTTCGTGATCTCGCCCTCGGGCCGGTTCACCTACCGCGACGGCGGGATGGCCGGCGACGACCTCTGCCGCAGCCTGGTCCGCTCCGCCGCCTCCCACCTGGAGCCCGGCGGCTACTGCCAGCTGCTCGCCAACTGGCAGCACGTCAAGGGCGAGGACTGGCACGAGCGGCTGGCCGGCTGGGTGGCCGGCACCGGCCTGGACGCCTGGGTCGTCCAGCGGGAGGTCCAGGACGTCTCCCAGTACGCCGAGTTGTGGCTGCGTGACGGTGGCGACCACCGCGGTCCCGGCGGCGACTACCAGGCCCGGTACGGCGAGTGGCTGGACGCGTTCGAGGCGGGCCGGGTCGAGGGCATCGGGTTCGGCTGGATCACGCTGCGGGCGGGCGGCGCCGAGCAGCCGACCGTTCGGGTGGAGGAGTGGCCGCACCCGGTCGAGCAGCCGCTCGGCCCGCACATCGAGGAGTGGTTCGCCCGGCAGGACTTCCTGCGCACGCACGACGACGCGGCGCTGCTCGCGGCCCGGTACGTGCTGGCCGACGAGGTGGTGCAGGAGCAGGTCGGCGCGCCCGGCGCGGAGGACCCGGAGCACGTGATCCTGCGGCACAACCGGGGCATGCGGCGGGCCACCAAGGTGGACACGGTGGGCGCCGGGTTCGCCGGGGTCTGCGACGGGACGCTGTCGGCGGGCGAGATCGTGGACGCCATCGCGCAGCTGCTCGGCGAGGACCGGGTGGTGCTGCGGGACCGGGTGCCGGAGTCGCTGCGACTGCTCACCGAGCAGGGGTTCATCCAGCCCGCCGGCTGAGCACCCGGGGCCGGGCCGGTCGAGCACCGGCCCGGTCGGCTCAGCGCCCGGCGTCGGGCCGGCCGGCCACCCCTGCCCCATCACGCCTGCCCGGCCATCCCTGGTCGGCCGCCCCTGCCCGTGATCTCCCCTGGCCACCCCTGCCCAGCTGAGGTCGCCCGGGCCCCTGCGGGCTGCCCGGCCCGGGCCCCGGCCCCGACGCGGCCCCGGCTCCGACCGGGCTCGCTCGGGGCGCGGGCCCGGTTCATCTCTCCGTAGTCCCTGCTTCGCCCGTCGGTCGCCGAACAGCTGCCCCTCGTTGGCCCCCGGCTGTGAGGCTCTGTCCACAGGCTGTGGACAGAGCTGGGGGCGCAGGGGTGGAGACGACGACCGCGACGGTGGGCGGCGCGGTGCTCGCGCTGTTCGGCGGCGCGCTGCTGCTCTGGTGCGCCGCCGAAGTACGCCTTCGCCACGGTGTGCGCCGCCGGGGCATACCGGCGGTGGCCACCGTGGTCGCGGAGTCGGACACCCACGGCGAACTCGACAGCTCGCCGCTGCTCACCTTCTCCGCGCCGGCCGCGATCGGCGGTCCCGGTGCGGCGCGCCGGGCCGAGGTGGTGCTCACCCGGCCGCGCGGCCACACCCCGCTGCGCCGTCCGCCGCGCTTCTCGCCCGGCACGTCCGTCCGCATCTCCTACGACCCGCGTCGGCCGAGCCGGGTGGTGCTGGCGGCGGCGGAGACCGGCGGTGTCGTCGTGACGGACCTGCTGTGGACGGCGCTGGGCGTCGGCTGCCTGGCTGCGGGCGCCGCCCTGCTGGCCGCCGCCACCACCAACTGAGGCGCCGGCTAGGCGCCGGTCAGGCGCCGGCCGACCCCGGGGCCCGGCGTCCCGAACCGGCCACGCCGCCTGATTCCGGCCACCTGGTCAGGCGGCGGTCCGGTCGTGGTCGTGCGGCCGTTCGGCCGAGGTCGGGCCCCGGTCCGATGGCGGTCCGCCGGGGACAGGCCCGGTCCGGCCCGGTCCGACCGCGGCGCTCGCCGGACCGGTCCCGAAGCGCCCCCGGCACCCCCTACCACCAGCCCGGTCGCCGGGCGCCGATTTTCCGTTGACAGATTTTGAAATCCGTCATTCCATCCTTCGGAACCCGCCGAAGCCCCCCTCCACGGGGCGCGATCCTCCATCATCGGGTTACCGTTCGAGTGGCGTCGGTCGGCCTTGCCGGTGAAAAAGCAGGATCCGTCCGTTTGACAAGGGTGGCCGGGGTACGGTCACACTCCGCTGGTGGGGTCGTCGTACAGCGGCTGCCCCGGGACGGTGGAAGGGGTCGGGCGGAGCGCAGCCCGTGCTGCCGGCGCCGACCAGCTCACATAACGACCGGGAGAGAAGAGCGAAGGTGTCCCCGAGCAGCGAGACCGCGCACGGACAGCGACTCGTCATTGTCGAGTCGCCGGCCAAGGCGAAGACGATCAAGGGCTACCTGGGCCCCGGCTACATCGTCGAGGCGAGCGTCGGGCACATCCGCGACCTGCCCAGCACGGCGGCCGAGGTGCCGGACAAGTACACCGGCGAGGTGCGCCGCCTCGGCGTGGACGTCGACCACGACTTCGCCCCCATCTACGTGGTCAACGCGGACAAGAAGTCCCAGGTCAGCAAGTTGAAGTCGCTGCTCGCGGAGTCCGACGAGCTCTTCCTCGCCACCGATGAGGACCGCGAGGGCGAGGCCATCGCGTGGCACCTCCAGCAGGTGCTCAAGCCCAAGGTGCCGGTGCACCGGATGGTGTTCCACGAGATCACCAAGTCGGCGATCCAGGAGGCCGTGGCCAACCCGCGCGAGCTGAACCAGCGCCTGGTCGACGCCCAGGAGACCCGCCGCATCCTCGACCGCCTCTACGGCTTCGAGGTCTCGCCGGTGCTGTGGAAGAAGGTCATGCCGAAGCTCTCGGCGGGCCGCGTGCAGTCCGTCGCGACCCGGCTGGTGGTCGAGCGCGAGCGCGAGCGGATGGCGTTCCGCAGCGCCTCGTACTGGGACCTGGTCGGCACCTTCGGCACCGGCCGCACCCCGGCCGACGCCGCGAACCCGGAGACCTTCGGCGCACGGCTGTCCGCCGTCGACGGCAAGCGGATCGCCAGCGGCCGCGACTTCGGCTCGGACGGCCGGCTCAAGGCCGGCAGCACCAACACCCTGCACCTGGACGAGCAGGCCGCCCGCGCGCTGGCCGCCGCCCTGGAGCAGACCGCGTTCAGCGTCCGCAGCGTCGAGTCCAAGCCCTACCGCCGCTCGCCGTACGCGCCGTTCCGCACCACCACGCTCCAGCAGGAGGCCAGCCGCAAGCTGGGCTTCGGCGCCAAGCGGACCATGCAGGTGGCCCAGAAGCTGTACGAGAACGGCTTCATCACCTATATGCGCACCGACTCGACGACGCTCTCGGACACCGCGATCGCGGCCGCCCGTGCGCAGGTCACCCAGCTCTACGGTGCCGACTACCTGCCGGACGCGCCGCGCACCTACGCCAGCAAGGTCAAGAACGCCCAGGAGGCGCACGAGGCCGTCCGCCCGTCCGGCGACCGCTTCCGCACCCCCGCCGAGACCGGTCTGAGCGGCGACGACTTCCGGCTGTACGAGCTGATCTGGATGCGCACCGTCGCCTCCCAGATGAAGGACGCGGTCGGCCAGTCGGTCACCGTCAAGGTCGGCGGGCGTGCCGCGGACGGCCGGGACGCCGAGTTCTCCGCCTCCGGCAAGATCATCACCTTCCACGGCTTCCTGAAGGCCTACGTCGAGGGTGCCGACGACCCGAACGCCGAGCTGGACGACCGCGAGCGCCGGCTGCCGCAGGTGGCCCAGGGCGACCCGCTGGCCGCCGAGCAGCTCACCCCCGAGGGGCACGCCACCAAGCCGCCGGCCCGCTACACCGAGGCCTCGCTGGTCAAGGAGCTGGAGGACCGGGAGATCGGTCGCCCCTCCACCTACGCCTCGATCATCGACACCATCATCGGTCGCCGCTACGTCTTCAAGAAGGGGACGGCGCTGGTGCCGTCGTTCCTCTCCTTCGCCGTGGTCAACCTGCTGGAGAAGCATTTCGGCCGGCTGGTCGACTACGACTTCACGGCGAAGATGGAGGACGACCTCGACCGGATCGCGGCCGGCGAGGCCAAGTCCGTGCCGTGGCTGAAGCGCTTCTACTTCGGCGAGGGCGAGGGCCACGCGACCGGCGGCGCCGCCGAGGCCGGCAACGGCGACGGCGACCACCTGGGCGGCCTCAAGGAGCTGGTCACCGACCTCGGCGCGATCGACGCCCGGGAGATCAGCTCGTTCCGGATCAGCGACGACATCACCCTGCGGGTCGGCCGCTACGGCCCGTACGTCGAGCGTGCGTCCGCCGTCGAGGGCGAGCCCGGCCAGCGCGCCGACATCCCCGACGACCTGCCGCCGGACGAGCTCACCGTCGAGCTGGCCGAGGAGCTGCTGGCCAGGCCGAGCGGCGACTTCGAGCTCGGCCAGGACCCGGTCAGCGGCAACCAGCTGGTCGCCAAGGACGGCCGGTACGGCCCGTACGTCACCGAGATCCTGCCCGAGGGCACCCCGAAGACGGGCAAGAACGCCGTCAAGCCGCGGACCGCCTCGCTGCTCAAGACGATGTCGCTGGACACCGTCACGCTCGAGGACGCGCTGAAGCTGCTGTCGCTGCCGCGCGTGGTCGGGACGGACCCGGAGGGCGTGGAGATCACCGCGCAGAACGGCCGCTACGGCCCGTACCTCAAGAAGGGCACCGACTCGCGCTCGCTCACCAGCGAGGAGCAGATGTTCACGGTCACCCTGGAGGAGGCCCTGGCCATCTACGCCCAGCCGAAGCAGCGCGGCCGGGCCGCCGCCGCGCCGCCGCTCAAGGAGCTGGGCACCGACCCGGTCAGCGAGCGTCCGGTGGTGGTGAAGGACGGTCGCTTCGGGCCGTACGTCACCGACGGTGAGACCAACGCGACCCTGCGCAAGGACGACGAGGTCGAGACCATCACTCCGGAACGCGGCTACGAGCTGCTGGCGGAGAAGCGGGCGCGCGGGCCGGTGAAGAAGGCGGCGAAGAAGGCCCCGGCGAAGAAGGCCGCCGCCAAGAAGACGGCGACCAAGACCGCGGCGAAGAAGACCGCCACGGCCAAGACCGCGGCCAAGAAGACGACCACGGCCAAGACCGCGACCGCCAAGAAGACGGCGGCCAAGAAGACGGCCGCGAGCAAGACCACCACCACCGACGAGGGCTGACCCCCCGGCCGGCGGCACCGGGCCCGCACCTCCCCTTCCGGAGGTGCGGGCCCGTGGTGTCAGGAGGCGCGGTCCGTTGCCGCCGCAGGCGCGGGCGCGGCGTTCTCGGGGGAGCGGGTCCGGCGTCCCAAGGGGACGTCCTCGGGGGAGCGGGTCCGGCGTCCTGGAAGGAGTCGGCCCGGCGCTCTCGGGGGAGCGGTCAGGGAGCTGTGCGGGGTGCGTCACAACCCTGCAATGACGGCGAACCGGAGGGCCGCTCACCCGTTTGTGGCAACCGTCGACCGCTACGCTGACCGTATGACGAGCGAGGAGCAGCCCACCCCCAGCGCCGCCGCGGCCGCCAGAGCCGGCATGCCCGACCTGGCCGAGGTCGCGCCCGCGGGAACCCCCGGCGAGCGGGCCCGCGCACTGCTGCGGCTGCGCCCGTACCGCCGGCTCTGGATCACCCAGCTGATCGGCGGCACCGCCGACCGGCTCGGCCTGCTGGTGCTGCTCGCGCTCACCGTGATCGCGGCCGCGCTCGGCGGGCAGTTCGGCGACCTGCCGCGCAGCCTCGCCTTCGCGGTCGCCGCCGTCTTCGCCGTCCGGCTGGCCGCCACCGTGCTGGTCGGCGCGGCCCTGCTCGGCCCGGTGCACGGGCTGCTCAGCGGGAAGCTCGACCGCCGCTGGACGCTGTTCGGCGCCGACGTGCTGCGCGTCGTGCTGATCGGCGTCGCGCCGTGGTGGATCGTCTGGCTGGGCTCCGGCTCCGGCGCCGAAGCCAGGCCCTCCGGGGCCGCCACCTACCTGCTGCTCGGCACCGTCTTCGTGACCGGCGCCGCCGAGCGGGTCTGGGCGATCGCCAAGGCCGCCGCCGTCCCCGCCCTGCTGCCGCCGGCCAACCCCTACGCCCCGCCCGCCGAGCGGCGCCCGTCCGCCGCCAACCTGGACACCGTCGGGACGCTGGACCGGCGCACCGGCTGGGCCACCGTGCCGCTCGCGGCGGTCGCGCTGGTCGCGCTCACGCTGGTCGGCAACGTCTTCGCGGCGGTGGCCTCGGACTGGCTGCGCGCCCACCAGACCACCTTCGCCGCACTCGGTGCGGCCGCCCTGTTCGCCGTCTCGGCCGTCCGGGTCTACCAGCACGAGCTGCCCGGCGGCCCGGTCTCCGTGGCCCCGCACTCCCCGCTGCGGGGCCTGCGCGCCCCGACCGACGCGGCCCCCGGGCCCGCGCTGGGCAAGGGTCGCACCGGCTCCGCCCCGTACTTCACCTTCGCGATCGCCGCCGCCTACGCCTCGATGGCAGGCGTCGGCGCGCTCGCGCTGCTGACCGCCGCCGAGCACCGGGCGGGGCCGATCGGCTACGGCCTGCTGGTCCTCGCCGCGGCCGGCACGCCCGTGCTCGGCGCCCGGCTCACCCGGGCCACCCTGCCCGCGCTCTCCCGCCGCCGGCTGCTCGCACTCGCCCTGCTGGCCGAGGGCGTCGCGCTGATCCTGGCCGGCCTGGTGCTGGACTTCGTCCTGGTCCTGCTGCTCACGGTGCTGGCCGGGCTGGCCGCCGGCATCGTGATCTCGGCCGGTCGCAACCTGCTCGCCCAGGAGGTCGAGGAGGCCCGGCTCCCGAAGGTCACCGAGCACCTTTACGCGGTGCTGCGGGCCGTCGTGGGCGCCGCACTGGTCGTCGTGCCGCTGATCGCCGCGGCCTACGGGAACGTCGAGTACGGCACCGTCGAGCCCGGCTCGTTCACCTTCATCCACGGCGGCGCGGCCCTCGCGGTCGCCACCACCGGCCTGCTGACCCTGGTGCTCGCCGCCGTGGTGCTGCTCAGGACCGACGACCGGCGCGGCACCGTCCCGTTCGGCCGCGACCTGGTGGACGCCGTCCGCGGTGCGGCCGGTCCGGTCCCGCACCGCACCGCCGGCACCGGCTTCTTCATCGCCCTGGAGGGCGGCGACGGCGCCGGCAAGTCCACCCAGGCCCAGGCGCTCGCCGAGTGGATCCGGGGCAAGGGCCACGAGGTGGTGCTCACCCGCGAGCCCGGCGGCAGCCCGGTCGGCCAGCGGCTGCGCGGTCTCGTCCTGGACGTCGGCAACACCGGCCTGTCGCACCGCGCCGAGGCGCTGATCTACGCCGCCGACCGCGCCGAGCACGTCGAGAACGTCATCCGCCCGGCGCTGGCCCGCGGCGCCGTGGTGATCACCGACCGGTACATGGACTCCTCGATCGCCTACCAGGGCGCCGGCCGGGACCTCGCCGCCACCGAGGTGGCCCGGATCTCGCGCTGGGCGACCGGCGGTCTGCTGCCCGACCTGACCGTCGTCCTGGACGTCGACCCGACCAGGGCCCGGGAGCGGTTCACCGAGGCGCTGGACCGTCTGGAGTCCGAGCCCACCGAGTTCCACCAGCGGGTCCGCTCCGGCTTCCTCGCCCTGGCGGCCGCCGACCCGGCGCGCTACCTGGTCGTCGACGGCAGCCAGGAGCCCGCCTCCGTCACCACCGCGATCCGCCACCGGCTCGACCGCGAGCTGCCGCTCTCCGAGCAGGAGAAGGCCGCCCGCGCCGAGCAGGAGCGGCTCGCCCGCGAGGAGGCCGAGCGCCGCGCGGCCGAGGAGGCGCGGAAGAAGGCCGAGGCGGAGGCCGCCGAGCGCAAGCGGCAGGAACTGCTGGAGCAGCTCAGGGCCGAGCAGGCGGAGAAGGAGCGCCTCGCCAAGGAGGAGGCCGACCGCCTCGCCGCGGAGGCGGCGCGCAAGGCGGCGGAGGAGGCTCGGCGCAGGGCGGAGGAGGAAGCCCGCCGGCGTGCCGAGGAGGAGGCCAAGCTGCGCGCGGCCGAGGAGGCCCGGCTCGCCGCCGAGGCCGCCGAGCGCAAGCGGCTCGCCGACGAGGCGGCCGCCCAGGCGGAGCTCCAGCGTCAGCGTGAGCTGGCGCGCGAGGAGCAGCGCCGGCGTGCGGAGGAGGCGCTCCAGCGGGCCGAGGAGGCCCGGCTGGCGCAGGCCGCGGCGCTCGCCGCAGCGGCTGCCGCGGCCGAGAGCGCGGCCGACCGGGTCGGGCGGCCGGTGCCGGGCGACGCGGTGACCACCGAGCTGCGGATGGTCAAGGACGTCGACGATGTCACCCAGGAGATCTCCGAGCGGGACCGCCGGGCGGCGGTCCGGGCGGCGGAGGAGGCCGGCGCGGGTGTCTCCGGCGTCGACGCGACGACGAAGCTCCCGGTCGTTCCCACTGCTGCTGCTGCTGCTGCGGACGAGACGGCGAAGCTTCCGGTCGTTCCCGCGGCGGACGAGACGGCCGTGCTGCCCCGGGTGCCCGGGGCGGACCGGACCGAGGTGCTGCCGCGGGTCGGGCCGGTCGGGCCGGCCCCGCGTGCCGGGCAGGACCAGCCGGTCGACGGCACCCGGGAGCTGCCGGTGGTCGAGGAGCCGGAGCAGGCCCCCGAGCCGCGTCCCCGGCCGTCCTGGGCCGAGGAGACCCCGATGGACGACCTGCCGAGCCTGACCGACACCCTGCTCGGCTCGCGCGACGAGTGGGCCCGCTGGGAGCAGCCGGGCCCGGCCGGGCAGGGCCCGCAGGACCCGCGCCTCGCGTACGGCGGCGAGGCGGCCGGTCCGGCCGAGCCGGGGGCCGACGCCCCGGACGACCAGGGCGGCAAGGGCAAGGGCCGGCGCTGGCGCCGCCGGGGCTGACCCCGGGACCGTCGGGACAGCAGGACAGCAGGACAGCAGGACAGCAGGACAGCAGGACAGCAGGACAGCGGGCGGTGTGGCCGGGGCGGTGCTCCGGCGGCGCCGCCCGCCGTCGTACCGGGCACGTATGCTCGACCGCGGGGAGCGGAGACCGGGCCGGGCGTCGGACACCGGGGCGGTCCGCACGAGGCAGTCCGTACCGAGCTTGGGAGCAGCAGTGGCCGTCTGGGACGACCTGGTGGGCCAGGATCGGGTGGTCGAGCAGCTGACCGCCGCCGCCCGGGCGGCCGGGGCGACGGTCGCCGCCGGCCGCGGGGCCGCACCCGAGCCGGGCGGCAACGCCTCCCTGATGACCCACGCCTGGCTGTTCACCGGTCCGCCCGGTGCGGGCCAGACCACGGCCGCCCGCGCCTTCGCCGCCGCCCTCCAGTGCACCAGCCCGGACCTCGCGCTCGGCGGGACGCCCGGCTGCGGGTTCTGCGACGGCTGCCACACCGTGCTGGCGGGCAGCCACGCGGACGTGAAGTACGTGCGCACCGACGGCCTGTCGATCGGCGTCGGCGACATGCGCGACCTGGTGCTGCGCGCGTCCAGCTACCCGACCGGCGGCCGCTGGTCGGTGATCCTGGTGGACGCCGCCCACCGGCTCACCGAGGCCGCCGCCAACGCCCTGCTCAAGGGGGTCGAGGAGCCCTCACCGCGCACCGTCTGGCTGCTCTGCGCGCCCTCCGTCCAGGACGTCCTGCCCACCATCCGCTCGCGCTGCCGCCTGCTCGTCCTGCGCCAGCCCGCCGCCGAGGCCGTCGCCGACATGCTGGTTAGCCGCGACGGCGTCGACCCGGGGACGGCTCGGCTGGCGGCGCTCGCGGGCCAGGGGGACATCGAGCGCTCCCGCCGGCTGGCCGTCGACGAGGAGGTCAGGACCCGCCGGGCCGAGGTGCTGCGGATCCCGCTGGAGGTCGCCGACCTCGGCGGCTGCCTGGCCGCCGCCCAGCGACTGGTCGACACCGCCAAGGCCGACGCCGAGGCGCTCGCCGAGACCCAGGACGCCAAGGAGACCGACGACCTCAAGGCCGTGTACGGGGCGGCCGAGGGCGGCAAGGCCCCGCGCGGCATGGCCGGGGCGGTCAAGGAGCTGGAGAAGCGGCAGAAGAGCCGCGCCACCCGCACCCGCCGGGAGACGCTCGGCGTCGCCCTGCTCGACCTCCTGGGCTTCTACCGGGACGTGCTCGCCCTCCAGCTCGGCTCGACCGGCGCACTGGCCAACGAGGACCAGCGGCCGGCCCTGGAGCGGGTCGCGCAGGCCGGGCCGCCGGAGGGCACGCTGCGCCGGATCGAGGCGGTGCTCGCCTGCCGGCAGGCGCTGGACCGCAACGTCGACCCGCTGCTCGCCGTCGAGGCGATGACGGTCGCGCTGCGGGCGGGGTAGGGCGCGTCCTCGACCGCTTCCGTCCGGGCGTCCTCGACCGCTTTCCTCCGGGAGGGGAGGGCGGAAGTCCTCGCTTTCACTCGCGGGGGGTAGGGCTTCCCGCGCTAGGCACGTATCCCACCTTCGAGTGAACGGGCCGTACGCGCCGGGCACACCCACGTGTGACCGCCGGGTCGTCTTGCACGCTGGGGCCGACTGCGCCCCGACGCCGGGGCCGTCGCGTCCCGTCCGGCACCGGCCCCCACCGGTGGTCCGGCCCTCCTCCCGAGGCGGTGCGTCCCATGGTCCGTTCGCTCCTCGTCGTTCCCCTGCTGGCGGCCGCCGGGGGAGGTGTCTGGCTCGCGCGCGGCGCCCTGCTGCGCTGGCGCGACCTGCGGGCCGCCGAGACCTACGAGCTCACCGGTGACCAGCGGCCGATGCTGCTGCGCGCGGCCGGGGCGATGGTCTGCGGCGTCTGCGTCACGGCGCTGACGCTGCTCACGGCCCTGGGGACGTTCGGCGTCCTGGGATCCTCGGCACCGCGGTCGGGCTCCGCCGAGTTCGGCGCCGACTCCGACGCCGCGGCGGCGGACGGCACGGACGGTGAGGGCGCCGCGCGGCAGGCCGCCCCGCCGGTGGCCGAGGCCGCGTCCGCCACCGCCACCGCCACCGCCGCGTCCGCGACCACGCCGGCCGCCGCGCCGGTGGCCAGCCGGTTCGACAGCGTCGGCCACCCCGCCGGCGGCGAGCTGCTGCAGTCCGCCGTGCTCGGCCCGGACGGACACCCGCGCAACGTCCGGGTGTGGCTGCCCGCCCAGTACACCAAGGACCCGAACGCCCGGTTCCCGGTGGTCGTGATGCACGCCGCCACCCCGCGCAAGACCGCCGACGTCGAAGTCCCCGACGTCTTCGAGGGCCTCGGCTCCGCCGTCCAGACCGGCAAGGCCCGCCCGTTCATCCTGGTCGCCCCGGAGGCGCCGAACGGCACCGCGCACCCCTGCGAGCTGGTCGCCGCCGCCCCGCAGGCCATCGCCGACGACGCGGCGCTGCGCACCGCCATCGCCGCGACCTTCCGCACCCTGCCGCCCGGCCCGGCGTCCTGGGGCACGCTCGGCGTCGAGGGCGGCGCGCCCTGCGCCGCGGCCGCCGCCCTGGCCCGGCCGGACCTGTACGGCGCGGCCGCGGCGGTCTCCGGCCGGTACGACACCGCCGCGCTGGCCCTGACGGGGGCGGAGGCGCCCGCCGGCGCCGCGCCCAAGCTGCTGCTGGCCGCGGCCAAGGCCGACGCCGCCGGGCTGGACGCGGCCCGCAAGCTCCAGGCCGCGCTGCGCGCCGGCACCGGCGCGGCGGCCCGTGCCGACGTGCGGATCTCCGAGAACGTGCAGGACTACACGGCGGACCGGGAGCGGCTGCGGCTGGTCCGGCAGGCGGCGCAGTACCTGGCCGAGACGCTGGCCAAGGTGTCCTGAGCAGGCCTTGGCGAGCCGGAGCAGCAGGTCCTGAGCAGCAGTCCTGAGCAGCAAGTCCGAAGCGGTGCTGAGCAACCCGGAGCAGCCCGGAGCAGGCCGGAGCAGCCCGGGGCCGGGCACCGGTGGGCGTTACGCTCGCCGTACCCGGGCACCGGCGGCGGCCGCGCCGCGGAACCCGAGGTCAGAGGGGGAGCAGATGCAGGCGGAGCGCGAACGGAAGCGGGAGCGGGAGCGGGAAGGGATGAGGGCGGAGCGGGGCCGGCGCGGGCCGGCGGTGGCGGCGGTGCTGGCCGCCGGGCTGCTGGTCGGCGGGTGCAGCTCCAGCTCCTCCACGCCGCACCCCTCCTCCTCGGACACCATCGCGCCGGGCTCCCCGTCCTCGCCGGGCTCCCCGTCCGCGGTGGCCTCCGCGGCCGACGCCCGGCCGGGGGTCACGCCGCTGGAGCCGCTCCCGGCGGCCGTCCCCGCCGCCCTGGCGCCGTACTACGCGCAGCGGCTCGCCTGGCAGCCCTGCGACGAGGGCTTCGAGTGCACCACCTTCACGGTGCCGCTGGACTACGACCACCCGGCGGGCGGGGACCTCACCCTGTCGGCGGTCCGCGCCCCCGCCGTCCCGGCCGGATCCGGTACGGGCGCCGGATCCGGCCGGCTCGGCTCGCTGCTGCTCAACCCCGGCGGCCCCGGCGGCTCGGCGGTCGACTACGTGGAGGCCGTCGCCCGGACGTACGACGGCGGCGTGCGGGCCCGGTACGACCTGGTCGGCGTCGACCCGCGCGGCGTCGGCCGCAGCGCCCCGGTGACCTGCCTCGGCGGCGAGCGGATGGACGCCTACAGCGCCGCCGACATCACCCCCGACGACCAGGCCGAGATCGACGCCCTGGTCGCCGCCGACAAGGAGTTCGCGGAGGGCTGCCGCCAGCGGGCCGGCGACCGGCTCGGTCACCTGAGCACCGTCGAGACCGCCCGCGACCTCGACGTGCTGCGGGCGCTGCTCGGCGACGAGAGGCTCAACTACGTCGGCAAGTCGTACGGCACCTTCCTCGGCGCCACCTACGCCGGGCTCTTCCCGACCCGCACCGGCCGGATCGTGCTGGACGGTGCCATGGACCCGTCCCTGGACGCGATCACCGGCAACCGCACCCAGGCCGGCGGCTTCGAGACCGCCTGGGCGGCCTTCGCCCAGGACTGCGCCAAGCGCGAGGACTGCCCGCTCGGCCGGACCGAGCAGCAGGCCGGCGAGCAGCTCACCGCCCTGTTCAAGGCGATCGACGCCCAGCCGCTGACCACCGCCGACGGCGGCCGCCGGCTCACCGAGGCCCAGGCCACCACCGGCGTCATCCAGGCCATGTACGCCGACTTCCTCTGGCCCAGGCTGCGCACCGCGCTCGCCGACGCCAAGACCGGCGACGGCAGCGGCCTGCTCAAGCTCTCGGACTCGTACTACGAACGCGGCTCGGACGGCTCGTACCCCAACCTGATGTTCGCCAACATGGCGGTGAACTGCCTGGACCTGCCCGCGCCGTTCACCGGCCCCGGCGACGTCCAGCAGGCGGTGGCGGACTTCGAGCGGACCTCGCCGCGGTTCGGCCGCGACATGGCGTGGATGGCACTGACCTGCACCTACTGGCCGGTGAAGGCCACCGGAGCGGCACACACCATCCGGGCGGCCGGCGCCGCGCCGATCGTGGTCGTCGGCACCACCCGCGACCCGGCCACCCCGTACGCGTGGGCGCAGTCGCTGGCCGGGCAGCTGGAGTCCGGCCGGCTGCTGACCTACGAGGGCGACGGGCACACCGCCTACGGCCGGCACGACGCCTGCGTCGACGGCGCGGTCAACCGCTACCTGCTCGGCGGCGAGCCGCCGGAGCAGGGGAAGCGCTGCGGCGCGTAGGCCCCCGGCCCCTGTCCGACCGCTGTCCGGCCCCCGCTCCGCGCCCGCCCGGGAACCCGTTATGGATCACCCGCGAACCTGTGTAGACTGGCCCGCGTTGCAACCACGTGTTGCAGCGGTGCCGCCTTAGCTCAGTTGGCCAGAGCAACGCACTCGTAATGCGTAGGTCGCGGGTTCGAATCCCGCAGGCGGCTCAGTGAAGGCCCAGGTCAGATAGCCGCTGACCTGGGCCTTTTGCTGTTTCGTGGCGTGTGGGCAGGCGGCGACGCGCTTCAAGATCGCTTGCGTGAGCGATGCGTGAGCACTGCTGTTGATCTTGCTCTGGGCCGTTCCTCTGGATCAACGGGCGGCTCAGATGAGGATGTCTGCGGGTGCGGCTGGCGTCCTGTGGTGCCCCTCCAGAAGTCGAACTCGGCGGGCGAGGTAATCAACGGCATCAGGTCCGGTTATTTCTGCGCGATGGCGGGATCGCCGGTAGGCGATCCCGCCACGCAGTCTCACTTCGGAGTCCGGTTCGGTCGGCAGTCGCTCTATCCGCGCCCGTGCGCGCATCGACCAGTGATCAGATGATCCGAATGGCGGCCGCCCAGGTCGGACGCCTGCCGGCCCCAGGCGCTCCGGTCACATCAGGCCTGCCTGTCGGAGAACCTCGACATCCGCCCTGTAGGGGTAGTGATGGCCGTGTTCGAGAGTCTTCTGCACCAAGCTGCCCTTCACGTTGTCTGCATGGAAGGTCGACCAGGTGCGGCATGTCTCGCACACTTCGCAGGTCAGGAAGGGGCGAAGAAGGTATAGGCGGTGGTCGCGCCCGACCAGGTAAAGGCTGCCCGTCTCGACTGTGTTGCTCGGGTACTGCATGGTTAGCGTTGGCACCACCGGGTGGTCGCCCATGAGGCGCCGGTAGCTGATCGAGGCCTCGCATCGAAAGGCGTCCCAGGTCACGGACGTCACATGGATTAGTGACAGATCGGCGAGGAACCGGGCGCGGGTGACCAAGAGCGACAGGTCGCGAGAGGCTTCCTCCAAGGCGTCCGGAAGATCGACGGCGTCAAGCACGCGCCCATGCGCCTTGGCGTTCCGTCGCTCGGAGAGGCGAGAACGTGCCTTCTGCGCCTCGCCCTCGGGGACGAGGTTTGCCAGCTCGTGGAGAGGATGATCGGGGTTCAGCCCGCGCCGCTTCTTCGCCCCGCCGATCTCCTGCAGAATGGCCGTCCACTCTCCGAGCCCCGGGCCTCCCGCTGTGCCCGCAAGCTTGCGTTGCAGCATCCCGACGGAGGCCAGCTCGATGGAAGCACCACGTGCGAGGGCTCCGGCGACCAGGGCGGTGTACGCCAGCAGGGCTTCCGCTGCCTCAAGCACAGCGTCGTAGGCTGGCCCCAGGTCGCTAGTGCTCCTCCTTGCTTCAACTTCTCGCAGGCGCAGCGCCACAGGGTAGGGAAGCCGCGTGCGGACCATGTAACTGGGATCGTCCAGCTGGCCAGCAGCCTCGGCGCGGAGGCGAGTGAGTTGGCCCGCTGCGATGATGGAGCGTCGGGCCTCGTCAAGGCTCTGATCGGTTTCAAACACGGAGCCAGCCAGGGCAGTTGCCTCGGCGCTCCAACGGATCATGCGCTCAGCGGCAGAGTCCAAATCGCCGAGAGCAGTTGAGAGCGCATCATCGGCTTCCGGCAGCACCAGCGAAAGAACGTCCTGGCGTCTGAGCCGGTTTCGGCCGAAGGCTCCGCAGGCGAGGCGGCCCACTCTGTTGGAGCGGAGGAAAGCGAGGATCAGGCGCGCGTGTTCGGGCGACAGCGATCCGGTGGGGCGAAGTACGTAAATGCTGCCCGCCGCAGCTGCGGGCAGGTCGGACTCCTCGACGCGGGCTGCCTTGGGGCGGCCTGTCACTACTTCCGACAGCAGAAGGTCGCCTGCCTGGAGGTGGAAGCGCTCGGGCACGTCGTTCCGCCAGATATCAGCTTCGGCATCCGGCTCTGCGATCGAGCCGTCCCGGCCGACGTGTCTTATCCACAGCAGGCGAACGGCGCCTGGCTTCTCGGCTGTGCAGGCTCCTGGTGCGGAGGCCGACGTGGCGAAACCTTTGGTGATGTTGAAGGCGGACCCAACCGATGCACCGACGCTCGGGGGCCTCGGCGGATCGCTGGCTGACTGGTCGTCTGGCTGATCGCTAGTGCTGGACAAGGCATCCCCCCTGAACGGATCTGCGACGGCGAGAATCCTAGACTCGTACTTCACGGGCCGTTGAATCGATAGGTTGGGCCCGAGCGGTGCTATGGACCGTCTGCGTGGCCTTGGGCTGGGTGTCTCAAGGACTTCCCAGACCCGTGGCACCGTCTGGGCGTCAGCGACTTTCGCGCTGACGTCGGCGCTGGAGAGGCGGCTGGCGGCTAGCCTTTGGACTTCTTGGCCCTGGACTTCGCCTTCTTCGCCGCCTTCCGCTTGGCCTTCTCGGACTCGGAGGCGGCCTTGGCGCGGGCCTCGGCTTCGGTCTTCCGCTGGAGGGGGACGAGCTTCGCGGCAGCCTCGGCGGCGTCCTTGGCGATCTCGGGCAGGACGCTGGTGTAGATGTCCGAGGTGATCTTGATGGAGGAGTGGCCGAGCATCTCGGACACCACCTTCATGTCGACCCCGCCCGCGAGCGCGAGGGTGGCCGCGCCGTGGCGGAGGTCGTGCAGGCGGATCGGCGGCAGACCGGAGGCGGTCACAAGCCGCTCGAACATCTCGGTGACCTTGCCGGGGTGGAGCCAGGAACCGTCCTCGTTGGTGAAGACCCGGCCGGTGTCCTTCCAGGCCGGCCCCCAGTCGTCCCGCTCCTTCTGTTGGCGCTCGCGGTGGTGCCGCAGGACAGTCACAGTGTCGTCGTCCAGCGCCACGGTCCGGAAGCTCCCGTCGGTCTTGGGGTCGGACTCCTCGACCTCCCAGCCGTCCTGGACGAGTTGAGCCGTCACGGTCAGCGAGCTGTTGTCGAGGTTGGTCTCGGACCACAGCTGACCGCACGCCTCGCCCCGGCGAAGACCGCGGAAGGCGATCACGTGCCACATCGCGTACAGGCGGTCGGCAGCCACGTAGTCGAGGAACGCGCCGGTCTGCTGCGGCGTCCAGACCATCACGGGGGAGGGCTTCACGCCGGTCGCCTGCCACTGGGCGACCCGCTCCGGCGTCCAGACCAGAGCCTTCGGCTTGGCGGCCGGGTCGAGCTTGACGTGGGCGGCCGGGTTGAGGGTGATCAGGCCCTCGGGGATCGCGTCGTTCAGGGCGGTCCGGAGCGTGGCCCGGATGCGCTGGCGGGTTGCCGCGCCGGTCGTACGCCGGAACGGCGGCATCTCGGCGAGCTCGGCGCGCAGAGCCTTGCGGCGGGCGCGATTCTCCACGCCCTTGATCGGAACCGTGGCGAGCTCGGCCTTCAGCGCGTGCCGCAGGGCGTTGTTCTCCAGGATCTCCTCGTTGGCGTCGGCGATGGCCGTGAACATCTCTGCGAGCGTGCTCACCCGCAGCCGGTCGACGCGGATGTGCCCGATGCGGGGCTTGAGGTGGACCCGGACGTCACACTCGTAGCGGGTGATGCCGGACTTGCGGATCTTCTTGCCGGCCAGCCAGGTGTCGAGCCACTCGCCGACGGTGACGCGGGTGGAGAGGTCCTGACCGGCCTTCAGGCGGCTACGGGTCTCCTCGATGTCGGGCAGCTGGGCCTTCTCGTCGGCGACCTTCACCAGGAGCTCGGCGACCAGGGCCAGGTCGTCGGGATCCTCCTTGCCGAGGGCGAGCAGGCCGCGAACGTGGTCGAGGTCGGCCTGAGCCTCCTTCAACGTCTCGTAGCCGGCGCGGTTGAACGAACGGCGAGTGCCGTCCTCGGAGTTGGGCAGCTCCTGGCGTATGGAGTAGGAGCCGTGCTTACGGCTACCGGCCTTCGGGCACGCCTTGCCGAGCGGCTTTCCGGTCTCGGCGTCGCGGCAGTAGCAGCGGTGGTAGGTGGAACCCTTCATTCGTCCTTCAGATCGGTATCGGTGTTCAGTGGGGGAAGCTCGGCGTCGAGGAAGTCGAGACTCGGTGCGAGGTACGGGACTTCCAGGCCGATCTCGCGCAGGTGTGCCCTGACGGGTTGAAGCTGCTCGCGGACGGCTGCGACGAAAGCGTCGAGTTTTTCCTGTGAGTCGGGAGGCCATTCCTCCCGGAACAATTTGAATTCCAGCTGGAACGCGTCGTGATGTTCCTCCTGGAGCTCTTGCCAGATCCGTTCGTGCTCCCGGTAGAGACGGAGCCGGTACATCCCGAGCGAGTGGCGGGCCTCTCCTGTGAAGTGTGTGAGCGCCGACCAGCGGTCGCTGGGCATCTCTGGCAGGTAGTCGACCCGGCCGCCGAGGGCAGGGGAGAAGAGCAGCTCGACCGGTGCGATGTCCAGGGCCTCGGCCACGACGATCAGCTCGGGAATCGTGATCGTCTTGCGCCTGCCGGACTCCCAGTTGGCGATGACGTTCCGGGGGACTTCGTAGCCCAAGTCCCCTGTTTCGTCGGCCACATCCTGCGCGGACAGTCCAAGGTCTTGCCTCCTTCGGGTGATTGCTCGGATCACGTCCTTGGTGATCCGTTCGGGCCAGTCGGGCGAGTCTTCGTTGTCGGTGGACCAGTGTTCCTCGCGGCGTTGTGTCATATCGACACAGTAGCCACTGGAAAGCTCTTCTCCGTTGCGGCACTCCGCCGCAGCCCCCCGTCCGGGGGGAAGCTCGGATTTGGAGTTCACGTGCGAACTGGTGACATATCGGCGACGGTGCAGGGGATGGGGCGGGCCGAACTTCTCAGGCTGCCGGCGGCCATCGACCTCGACACCGCCAACCGGGCCATCGGCCTCGGGCGGAGCAAGGGCTACGAGCTGGCCCGCCTCGGCGCCTACCCCTGCCGGGTCCTGCGGCTGGGCAAGAAGTACCGCGTGATCACAGCGGACCTTCTGCGCCTGCTCGGCATCGACGGGGCGCTCGGCGAAGGTTCGGCGGCTGATGCAGCTTGACGTGGTGAGAGCCCGATCCACAAGCCTGTCTGCCGTGGGCGTACTTGCCCGATTGGAGTGGATCTTCCAGCGGCATGACCGTACGTTCGTGGTCCCTCGGCGGCCGAGGCCGCTGAGGGGCCGCCGCCAAGGTGCAAGCAGTCCCTGCGAGTTGAGAGGGCAAGGATCTCCGGCCCGACCGCCCCAGGGCGCACGAAGGCCCCCGGTGCTGCGAACACCGAGGGCCAGGCGAAGTCCTTACCCACGACCTTCATCGGCGGCGCGCGACGGATCAGGTCCCGCGTCCCAGTCTGGAGCTTCAGCATGGAGTCTACGTCCCACCAGCCCGATCCGGCAGCTTCCACCGTGAGTTGGCCGCCGGTCGCCAAGCCGGGCGAGCCCGGATCCTTCCTGCAGGGCCAACAGCCCGAGCCTGTGTCCACAGCCTGTGGGCAGGATGCCGAGGCGGCGCCTGCCGAGCCTGCCGTCTCGGACGGGACCGACCTGATGCCCGACACCGAGGCGACCGAGGGCGCTGACCTGCTCGCGCAGATGAGGGCCCAGATCGCGAAGTTCGTGATCCTTCCCTCCGACCAGGCCCTGGACGCCACCACGCTGTGGGTCGCCGCTACCCACCTGCAAGGCTCGTGGCAGCACGCCCCGCGCCTGGCCGTGGTCGGCCCGGCCAAGCGCTGCGGCAAGTCCCGCCTGCTCGACGTGCTCGCCGAGACGGTCCACCAGCCGATGCTGACGGTGAACTCTTCTCCGGCCGCCATCTTCCGCACGATCAGCGAGGAGCCGCCCACCCTGCTGGTGGACGAGGCGGACACGATCTTCGGCAGCCCGAAGGCGGCGGAGAAGAATGAGGAGATGCGCGGCCTGCTCAACGCCGGGCACCAGCGCGACCGCTACGTGCTGCGGGTGGTCGGCAACGACCACACCCCGCGCAAGTTCCCCACCTTCGCCATGGCGGCCATCGCCGGCATCGGCGACCTCCCCGACACGATCATGGACCGCTCGATCGTGATCCGCATGCGCCGCCGAGCCGAGGGCGAGCGCGTCGCCCCGTACCGCACACAGCGGGACCGGCCCGCCCTGCACGCGATCCGCGACAAGATCGCCCGTTGGGCGGCACCGCTCGCCGACCAGGCCCTGCGCCTGGAGCCCGCCATGCCGGTCGAGGACCGCGCCGCCGACACCTGGGAACCGCTGGTGATCATCGCCGACCTCGCCGGAGGCCCCTGGCCTCGCCTGGCCCGCCAGGCGTGCAAGCGCATGGTCGACGCCGAGGTCCAGACCGAGGAGGACAACCCCGGCGGCGCGCGGATCCTCGCCGACATCCGGCGGATCTTCCACGCCGCCGGGGAGCCGGACAGCATCGCCACCGACCAAATGCTGTTCACCCTCAACGGCGACCCCGAGGCCCCCTGGGCCGAGACCAGCCGAGGCGGGCTGACCCCGCGCGGCCTCGGCGCGATGCTCCGCGAGTTCGGCATCTCCTCCGGCAACGTCCGCATGCCCGACGGCACCCAGCGCAAGGGCTACCTGCGCAACAAGTTCCTCGACGCCTGGCGCCGCTACTGCCCCGCCGTCCACCCCGTGACCGCCACCGCAGCGGGCAGCAGAGACTGACCACCCTCCCCGCAATGCCGTCCCTGCCGTCCCAGCCGTAACACCGCAGGTCACCGCACCTGCCGCCAGGACGGAACAGCACCCCAAGACTGCAACTCGATCCGCACCAAGACGGATCAGGCCCACGCCAAGACGGCGGCCGTCCACTCCCACCGGCGGCCCGCCGCCGCCCCGTCCGGGGCGCGAGCGGCGGGCCCTGGCCGGGACGGGAAACACATCCGTCTTGTGCCGTCCCAGCCGTCCCTGCCGTAAAACCGCAGGTCAAAGGCTATGCCTCCGGGACGGATGCGAGCCCCAAGACGGATACCGCACTGTCCCGAACCCGAACTCCGCCGTGTCCACGGCACCACCCGGGCAGCCGAGCCCGCCCCGGCCCAGAGACCGTCCCGCAGCACCAAGACGGCAAGACGGCAAAGACGGCAATCTCACAAACCACCACCGCCCGACCCGCGAGGACCACCTTCCGCATGACCGCCACCACCTCACCGCGTCTGCCCCGCCCGGACGCCGTCCTCGTACAGGCCGCCATCGCGGGCGCCCTGTCCTTCGCCCACCTCCACGACATCGCCGACGCCGCCGGACAACACGGCTGGAAAGCCTGGGCCTACCCCGTCTCGGTCGACCTGCTGCTCGTCGCCGCCTGGCACCGCATGAGGACCCTGCGCACCACCGGCCGCCCGGCCGGCACCGCCTGGACCTGGTTCGCCATCGCCCTGACCGCCTCCCTCGGCGCGAACGTCGCCACCGCCGGACTCCTCGACCTCGCCCACGTCCCCGCCTGGCTGCGGATCCTGGTCGCCGGATGGCCCGCCCTCGCCTTCTTCGGCGGCACCCTCCTCGCCCACAGCACCACGGCGACCGCCACCGACTCGAAGAGCACCGAGGGCGAACTCCCGCTCCGCGAACACCCCGATCCTGCACCGGCAACCGAGTCCGGACCGGTGGCGGACGCGGAGCAGGATGACCTGCCCGCCGACGAACCGGTGCTCAAGCCCGACGACGACGTCCGGCCCGACAGCCGGGAACCGGTGCCGGGCAACAGGCGCACCGGCCGCAAGCCCGCCGCCTCGATGGACGAGCTGGCCGAGATCGTCCGGCCTGCCGTCCAGGAGCACGGACCCACCCAGGCCGTGATCAGGACAGTCCTGCGCGAGGCCGGCATACCCATCGCCAGCGACCGCCTCGGCAAGCTGACCCAGCGCTTCAAGGACGAAGAGGCCAGGCAGCAGGCCGACGCGCAAGCCAGCGCCTCGGCGGCCTGAGGCCCCGCCGCTTGCCCGAGCACCGGCCCCGCTTCCGGACCGGGCGAGCGGCCCCTCACCGAAGCCGACCGACGCTCACCGGAACTCCCCCAGCGTCCATCCGGAGACCCCGGAAGTCCTGAACCGGCGACGTCTACACCGGAACTCCGGCACCGCCAAACCCCTCTTCCGCCGGACCATCGCCCCGCATCCGGCGAACACCCCACCAACCGACAACCACCTTCCCTCACAGAAGAACCGGAAGATCCCCGTGCCCGACCAGCAGCACCACCTCGCCCCTGCTTCCGCCACGCCCGAGAAGGAAGCCCAGCCCCGCGGAACCGGCAGCGACAAGCCCGGACGTGGTGGCATATTCGCCCGCGTCAAGCAGGCCCTGCCCTGGACCGGCCAGGGTCACGACGACGACGGAGCAAGCTGGGGCAAAGTCCACAACGCCGTTGGCGCCGCGGACTTTGCGCTTGACCCCGCCCCAGGGGTGGCGGGGCAGGACCGGCGCGCGGGCGCGCCGGACCAGGAGGTCATGACCGAGGGCGGCCATGACCAGGACGAACTTCCCCCGCGCGACGCCGAGCCGTGCAGCGACATCGACGCCGAGCGTGCCGACGCCGAGGACCGCGTCGTGCGTGAAGCGCCGACCGTGACCCCTGCCGAGTTCATCCACGAGCGCGTTCCGGTTCTCGACCGCCCCGCACTTCCGGTGGACGACAACACCACCCCGCTTGCCGAACGCATGTACCGGCCGCGTTCCGGAACCAAGCGCGACGACCAGATCACCTGCTCGGTCGAGCCGGCCGAGAAGGAGCTGCTCGACTTCGTCGCCACGAAGCTCAAGCGCTCTCGATCCGCGTTCCTCGCGGATTCCGCCATGAGCGTCGCCCAGGCGTACATGCGGACCGGCCGCCTCGATGCGTTCGTTCCCATGCCCGACTACGAGGCCATCGCCCTCCTCACCGAAGCGATCGGCACCCACCAGCGGGCAATCGACCGGGCCGGCAACAACCTCAACCAGCTCATGGTCGAGGTCTACAGCGGCCCGATCCCCGAGCGCGCCATGGAAGTCCTGACCGAGCTGCACGCCTGCGCGACCCAGGCCCGTCACGCTTACCAGCGCGTCCTGCCGGGAGGCCGCCGTGGTGCCTGACGTCTCCACCGGCTCGCGCACCCGCGGTCTGCTCTCCTACCTCTTCGGCCCCGGCCGACGCGACGAGCACACCGACCCGCACATCGTCGCCGCGTTCGCCATGCCCGGCCTGCCCGACCCCGGCCGAGCCACCCTCGACCAGCACCATCAGTTCCTCGACCAACTGGCCGACTACCTTGACCAGCCCGTCCGCGCCCGCGAGAGGCGCCTGGGCGCGACCGTCCCGCAGCACGTGTGGCACTGCCCTGTGCGCACCGCCCCGGGCGACCGCTACCTCACCGACGCCGAGTGGGCCGAGGTCGCCCGCCGGATCGTCCACGCCACTGGCATCGCCCCCGATGGCGACGACAAGAGCTGCCGGTGGATCGCCGTACGCCACGCCGACGACCACATCCACATCATGGCCACCACCGTCCGCGAGGACGGCCGCCGCCCCCGCAACAAGCGCGACGGCCAACGCGCCCAGGCCGAGTGCCGCAAGATCGAGAAAGAACTCGGCCTGCGCCAGCTCAACTCCGGCGACCACACCGCCGCCCCGATGCCCACCAGCGCCGAGCAGGCCAAGGCCCAGCGCACCGGCCACCAGCAGACCGCCAAGGAGTGGCTGCAGGAACAGGCCCAAGCCGTCGCCGCCGCCGTCCGCGACGAGCAGGAGTACTTCTCCACCCTCACCGCCCTCGGCATCCAGGTCCGCTACCGCATCGGACCCGAGAGCGGCGACGTCATCGGCTACAGCCTCGCCCGACCCGGCGACATCAACGCCCAAGGCGAACCCGTCTACTTCGGCGGCTCCAAGCTCTCCCCCGACCTGTCCATCAACCGCCTGCGCGAACGCCTCGCCGCCCAGCAGCCCACCACGCCCGCACGGGGCACGGTCCAACCGGACCGCTGGCGACAGGCCGAGACCACCCTGCGGGAGACCGCCCGCTTCGCCTTCCAGGACCAACACCACCCCGACGTGCCCGACGTCGACGCGTTCGACACCGTCGTCCAGGCCCACGCCGCCGCTTTCGGCGAACTCCTCCACACCGCAGCCCTCACCGCACCCGCCCACACCCGCGCCGAACTACGAGCCGCCGCAAACGCGTTCAACCGCGCCACCCGATCCAAGGTCCGTGCCGAACACCAGCAGGCCGCAGCCCTCCGCACCGCCGCCAAGCAACTCCTGCACACCGCTGGCTCCGGCGAGGACGGCGCCACCGCTGCTGCCCTGCTGTCCACCGCCGTCTTCGTCGTGATCGCCATTGCCCGCTGGCACCAGACCCGAGGCAACCAGCAGCAAGCCCACGCCGCCCAGCAGTCCCTCGTCCACCTGCGAACCGCCTACCGGCAGACAGCCGAGCCGGTCATCGCCGACCTCACCCGCCGCACCCCCACCCCCAAGACCACCGACCGCCTCGCCGCCCAGGTCCAGGCCGCCGTCCCCGACCACGCCCAGCGCATCCTCGCCGACCCGTCCTGGCCCGCCCTCGCCACCGCGCTCGCCCAGGCCGAATCCTCCGGCCAACCACCCCGCCGAGCCCTCATCGAGGCCGCCCAGCAACGGGAACTCACCACCGCCGACCGACCCGCCGAAGTCCTCCTCTGGCGCCTGCGCAACGCCACCAGCGACCGCATCGACCAGCGCACCCAGGCCGCCCAGGCTCGCACCACCAGCACCATCGCGAAGCCCACGCTCACGGCACCCGCCGTCCCGACCGGTCCCAAGACCGCCAACGACCCCACCCGCCGACGCTGACCCCGACCGGAGGCCAATGCCCCGAGCCCCACCCCGTAGCGCGCGCCCCAGTCAGGGGCCCTGGTCCTCACTCCGTGCCAGCCATTCCGTAGGAGCCGCAGGTGGCCACGCACCAAACGCGCGGCGGGTCGACCGTAGCTTGATCCAGATCGTCAGGCCTACTCTCCATCAACTAGCGTGCGAGGCAGCCTGCATGGTGAATCGCATGCGCTGCAGGCTCTCGGCATTGCGTGGAAGGCACCGAATGGCACTGCACCCCCTCCAGCTCCCGCTGGACCGCATGATCGACTACATGGGCGACGCTCAGCTCATACATGATGTGATCCAGGAGCGGCTCCAGAAGACAACCGCAGATCGCCGGGCTCAGGGAAAGCCCGGTGGTGGGCAGCCCGGCAAGGAGCACTCTTCCCTCAACCGTGCCGTCGTGGTGGCGACTGTCGGAGCCCTCGAAGCGTTCAGTGAGGATCTCGCGTTGACGGCGCAGCCACTCGATCCGCAGGCAACCCCGCCGCTGAACTGGTACAAGATCGACGGCAAGCAAGGGATGGTTCAGACCCCGAGCCCTTACAACCTACGCAAGCTCTTCTGGACCTTCTTCCGGTACGACCCGACAACTGACTGGGACTGGCTGGTGCAGGTTGCTCCCACCGAGCTCGGACAGGGCAGTGCTTGGCGTGTCGGGGCCACGCAGTACCAGGGCACTGATGCTTCTGATTTCTTGGACGCGATGGTCAAGGTCCGCCACGGCTTCGCTCACCAAGACAAGGCTCAGAAGCCTCCGGCCTACCCGGGGATCGTGACGCTGACGCCGGGAAACAAGATCGCCATCCACTCGCATCACGCTACGAACGCGCTGAGCGTCCTGGTCCAGTTTGCCGTCTTGACGACGCACGGGCTGGCGGACCGAATCTCCGTAACAGGTCAGCTCCGTTGGTCCAAGAAGATGACGCTAGCTGGCTGGGAGGGTCTGCTGAAGAACACTTCGGCGGGAAGCTTGGTGTCGACAACTTGGAAGAATGCGCCCACGTTCTAGGGTCCGTCCCCCTCAAGCGCTCCTCGCCTGCCGGGCCTGCCGCGCGCCTGGGAGTCCTCAACTATCCACAGGCCTTATCACCAACGTGTCGACTGAGTGATGTATGCCAAGGGTCCGGTGGGCTGCCAGCAGTTGGTGGTCGCCACCGGACCCTTCCGGTCGATGTTGGTCAGTTCTTTAGCGCGGTGTCCAGGTACGCCTGAACCGGCTCGAAGAGTCCGTACGGCACATACTCGGGGATCTCGGCGAGAGCCACCCACGCGAGCTGGTCCAGCTCGTCCGTGTCGACCACCTCGGCGGTGCCGCTGACGGCCTCGCAGGCCGTGTACGACATCAGCCGACCGGTCTTCGGATGCACCCGCTCGCCCAGGAGCTTGACGGCGGCCACACCCAGTCCGGTCTCCTCCGCCGTCTCACGGACAGCCGCCTCCTCGGGCGACTCGCCGGCCTCGATCTCACCAGCCGGGAACTGCCAGGAGAGCTGGCCCTCGCTCACCCGCCGCCTCACCATCAGGACGCGGCCTTCATGGACCACAATCGCGGCGGCAATACCCGGGCGTTCCTCCGCAGTCTGCTGTGTCACGTCTGCTCCTCCAGGGCGGCCAGGATGGGTGGGAAGATCGTATCGGCGTCGATGAAGCGGGCCACCGAGTTTCGAGGAACCCACATCACGTCGACGTTCTCGACGGCGTCGCTGTTGGTTGCCTCGCCAGCCAGGTACTCGCACAGGAAGTACTCGCACAGCACGCCGGTCACGGGGTGGACACGGCTGCCGAGGCTCCTGCGGACGGCACAGTGAACCCCGGTCTCGTCCAGCGTCTCCCGGACAGTCGCGGTCTCCGGCTTCGCGCCGGGCTTGATCACCCCAGCAGGAAACTGCCAGTTGATCCCGGACGCGTCGTCGTCGCGCCGGCAGACCAGCAGCACGTCGCCCTGCCGGAGGACAACTGCGATGGCCACCCGCAGGGCTTGCGCAGCTGGCGTGCCGGACACGGAGGCTCCGTCGCCGCGTTCTTTCGCTGCCAGGAGGGCGAAGCGCTGACGGGCGGCGTCGGTAGCTCTCTCGTGCGCGGCGTCGAGGAGCTGCTGCATCTCGGTTCTCGGTACGACGGACGGGTCAGCGTGCCACGCGGCCACCGTTCTCACCGCGATCCCGAGCTGATTGGCGAAAGCCTCGTTGGTGAGGCGGAGGGCGGACTGGAGCAGGCAGGCGTAACGACCGCTCCAGACCTCGATGACGTCCAACGCCGTTCCCTCTCCGTCGTGGTCGCTGCAGTGCAGGAGGCGTGCGTCGAAGATGCACATCGACTGCACTGACACTTCATCGCTGCGCGGCGTGGATACCGGAAGACTTGCGGTCGGCACCCCAAGGCCAGGCTCATCTAGGCAACTTGAGCTCTGGAAGCGCCTGGGAGCAAACAGGACACACACGCCGACCCCCTCGGAGATTCTAGGTGAGTACCCCAAGCAGGACAGCGAGTTGGGCGATTGCGCCCGCGAGACCGCCGTGCCGACAGGGCGGCGGATCTAATGCCACCGAACCGCGCAGGGTTCACCCGTTCGGGGGGTAGGTCGGAGCGCCGAAAGTGGCTCGCCAGCGCCGGTAACCTCAGTTCATGACGGGCTGATCGTTCGTCATGTCTGAATGCCAGCAAGCTGAAAGGGAACTGATGGCCGAGGACCAGGTCCACACGGTCGAGCGCACGCTCGTCCTGCTCAAGCCCGACGCGCTGGTGCGCGGCCTCGGAGGCCGGATCATCTCGCGCTTCGAGGACGCCGCACTGAAGATCGTCGGCGTCAAGATGAAGTGGATGGACGAGGAGTTCACCCGCAAGCACTACTTCGACCTCGAAGAGCGGCTCGGGGCAGAGGTCTACAACCTCACCGCCACCTTCATGCAGCAGGGGCCCGTTATCGCCCTGGTACTGGAGGGCTACGACGCCATCGCCACCGTCCGGAAGATCGTGGGCAGCACCTACCCGAACCAGGCTCCGGCAGGCACGATCCGCGGTGACCTCTCGCACATGAGCTCCGCGGGCAGCGTGGCAGTCGGCAAGGCCGTGGCCAACCTGGTCCACGCCTCCGGCAACAAGGAGGAGGCCGCGCAGGAAGTCGAGCTGTGGTTCGACAAGGACGAGCTGCACGAGTACCGCACGCTGGCCGAGATCTTCACCAACTAGGCCGATCGCGGCGTCACCGCTGAGACGCCGCTGCGTTGACCACCACCGGGGCACCACCGTCCGATCTGAGAGGGCACCATGACCAACCAGACCCGCCTGGCCTCCGCCGAGGAGCTGGAGTCGATCTTCCAGCGCGAGCTGGCGACCGACCGCTGGGCGGCCACCGAGACCGCCTACGCGCTGGCGGTCCGCCTCCGCGACGCCGGGGACTGGCCCAAGTCCCGCGAGTGGGTCCAGCAGTGCCTCCAGCTCCTGGAGGGCTTCCCGAACGAGACCGAGAACCAGGTGGCGACCACCCGCGTGGCGGTCGGCGGCGTCCCGCTGCCGAACTACCTGCACGCCGGCGTGATCCGCGAGCGCTTCGGCGACCTGGGCTGATCCATCTCGGGTGGTGCGGCCGGTGAAGTGACGGCCCGCCGCACCACCCGGCTCCACCACCAACTCCATACCGCCCATCCGGACCACCCCGCCTTGGTTCGGCTGGATCCGCCATGCCTGAAACGAGGAGACACGACCGTGGCTGTCGAGATCGAGATGCGCGCCCGCTTCGACAAGGAGACCCACGCCCGGCTCATGGACCGCCTGCGCAAGGACGGCGAGGACCTGGGCGACGACGCCAAGCACATCTACTTCTACGTGCTGCCCGAGCAGCTGCTGAAGGTCACGGACAACACGGCTGCCGGCACCGCCAAGATCACCCTCAAGGGCAGCAAGATCGGCCAGGGCGCCGCCTTCCACGAGACCGAATTCGCGATCGCCCGAGAGGACGTCCGGGCGGCCGTGAAGGTGTTCAACGCGCTCGGTTTCGAGTCCGCGATGCACGAGGCGTTCAACTTCCGCCACAACTTCCGCTTCCAGGGTGTGGAGATCGCCCTCAAGTGGAGCGAGGCATGGGGCTATCACGCCGAGTTCGAGGTGCTGCTCGACGACGGTGCCTCGGACGCCGCCCGCGACGAGGCGTCCGCCCAGATCGTCGACGTCGCCGCCGAGCTCGGCGTGACGCTGATGAGCGAGCAGGAGCTGGCCGACTTCGCCGCCACCTTCGAGGCCGCCGAGCAGGAGCGCAAGGCCCGCGAGGCACAGGCCGCGCCGATCCGGTAGGAGCACGTCACCGTGGTGGACCACCAGAAGGGGGTGGGCACAGATGAGCACGACCCCGACGACCACCAGTCTGGTCGACCTGGCTGCCCGAAGGCAGCTGCCGCACCACCAGTACATGGACCCGGCCACCGTCGAGTGGATCAAGGCCAACCGGCCCGACCTCGGCGCGGCCTGGCCGCCGCCCCTGCGGCCGGCCTCGAAGCACCTCCTGAGCCGGTCCGCTCTTCCGGCGACGTGGCTGGCGGAGCCTCGCCTCCACGACTCGCTCCACGGTCTCAGGCACAGCATGCGGACCGCCGCACTGGCCGCTCTGCTCGCTGAGATCCACGAGCTGGACGACACCGAGACCGCCACGGTCGTCCTGGCAGCAGCCGTCCACGACTGCCAGCGCCTGCACGATCAGGACGACCGTGGCCACGGTGCTCGTGCCGCCGTCTGGTTGGCCGCCAACGCCGACACCGTCTGGACCCACTTCGGCTTGGTGGCAACGCCCCGGCGGATCATCCAGGCAGCAACCGCCACCCGCCTGCACGACGTGCCGTACGGCGCCTTCTGCATGGACGACCAGGCCGACTACCACCGCGCCGGGCTCATCTGCGACTTGGTCAAGGCGGCAGACGCGCTCGACCGTTACCGCCTGCCCAAGCTCAGCTGGTGGCCCGACGCGCGACACGTTCGTGAGCCCGCCTTCGACCAGTTCCGCGCCGTGGCCTTCGACCTCGTCGCCGTCTCCGAGACCGCGCACCTCGCCGGAGCCAGCAGCGCCGAATCCGTCCTGTACGCGCTCGCCGAGAAGGGACTGGTGTAGCCGTGAGCCTCCGCGACGCCTACGACCTGTGGGCCGACGCGCACGCCTTCTTCGACTCCGCGCTGCTACCCGACACCGGGCAGCACGGCCCGCTGGCGGACCAGACGGCCGCCTGGCACAAGCGCCTGACCGACGAGACACCGAACGGCAGCCTGCTCCGCAAGAACGCGCTCTTCGACAGCCTGGGCAGCGACGGCAAGCTGCACCTGCTCCACGTCACCCACGCCTTGGAAGAGATCAGCGAGGAGGGGGTGCTCTACCCCTCCGGCGGATGCCTCGTCGGCAGCATCTACTGCGCGCCGCTCACAGCGACCGAGCACGGCTTCCGCATGCACAACTTGGCCGCCTACGTCCTCACGAAGGAGGCCCCAGCCTCCCTCGCCAGGGTCGGCCTGGGCGGACGCGCACCCACACCGCTGATCTTCGAGATCACCGCGCCGCCCCAGGCGTACCGCGGATTGGCGGGCGTGGACTACCTGCGGCTGGGCTCGATCCACCTGCAGATCTACACCGACCTGGAGTACCTGCTCAGCAAGACCGAGCGACACCACCTGCGCGAGACCGTCGTCGGCCGGATCAAGAACTCGGCCGCGTTCCTGGCCCTGGCCGCCGGCATCGTCTACCAGGGCTCGACCGTGGCCACGGAAGGCTTCCTGCAGCTACTGGATGCGGCCATCCCCCGGCTGCCGATCCTCGGTTACCTCTACTTCGAGGCCATCGCCGAGTACCTGATGCTCCACTCCACCTCTGCACGAACCCGGCAGCTGGCCGACCTCGGGGAGTTCAACAACTGGCTCTACAAGGAGATGCTGTTCGCCTCCTTCCCGGACATGGCCGGCAAGTTCAACCTCGCCAGGTTCCGTCCCCGCCCGCAGCAACTGGCGGCACTGCTGCAGCTGGTGGACCCGACCATCGACGCTGACCACGCCCGCGCGTACATGGTCGAGCGGATCAGCTACCTCGTTGCGGCCCGGCTCTTCACCAGCGGGCAGGTGCCCGAAGCCTGGCACCGCACGCGCTGGGAGTTCGACAGCCTCGCCACCCAGCTCGGCCCGCTGCTCGGCCACCTCATCCACCGCGAGCTCCGCAGCTTCGGCCGCTACCCCGACTTCTACTTCTACTTCGACCAGCACAAGGCCCTGCAAGCCTGGAACTACTGGAACCACATGGACATCGTCGTGCCGTTCAACGGCACGATGCCCAAGGGCGAGATCGGCATCAACCCGGCCTACCCGAACCTGGACTACCGCGTCTGGCGTGCCGAGCCGGACGACGCCGGGCACCTCCACCCGACCGAGCAACTGGCGCTGAGCATCGCGCCGCGCCTGGTCGACATCAAGTACACGCTCATGCGCAACAGCAGCCGCTGACCGCTGCCCCGCCCCTCGACGACCGCTCGCAGAGGAGACGCATGCCCACCCACGGCCCCGCCACCCAGTCCACCACTGCCTGGCCGGTACCCACCCAACCGGCCGAGATGCTCTTCACCGAGATCTACCGCACCAACCACTGGGGATCCCCCGAGTCGGTCTCCGGTCCCGGCTCGGAGATCCGTCAGACCGAGGCCGTCCGATCCGCCCTCTCCTCGGTTCTCGCACGCTACCCGATCCGCACCGTCACGGACGCCGGATGCGGTGACGTCAACTGGATCCGCCAGGTCGACGGGTTCGACCAACTGGACGGCTACGTCGGCCTCGACGTCGTCCCCGACCTCGTCCAGCTCAACCAGGAACGGCACGGCAGCGAGCGCATCTCCTTCCGGCAGGCCGACCTGAGCAGGGACGACATCCCGGCAGCGGACCTCGTCATCGCACGGGACTGCCTCGTCCACCTCACCCACCACGAGGTGCTCACGTTCCTCGACCGCGTGACGGCCAGCCGCTCGACCTACCTGCTCGCCACCACCTACGTCGGCGAAGCCGAGAACCGCGACACCACGGACACCCACTGGCGCCCGCTCAACCTTCAGGCGGCCCCGTTCCACCTGTCCGAGCCCGTCGAGCACTTCGACACCGACTTCACGGACGGCGGCCGGCACCACCCCGGCAACGGGCTGGGCCTGTGGAAGATCGACCAGCTCAGCTCGCGAACCACCTGACCACCACCCAGGCGCCCCAGGAAGGGAGACCCTCGATGAGCCCGCACGACCAGCAGATAACCGCCCTCCTCGCCCAACTCGACCAGGCCCTCGACTCACCCGCGACCACGCACGGCCTCGCCCGAACCCTCCGGGCGACCGTCAAGGAAGTCGAACTGCACCGCCACCACCGGGCCAGCGTCGCCGCCCTGCCCGACTGCGTCCTCAAGCCCAGCCCCGCCAAGGTCCAGATCGGCGGCGGCGGACACCGCGTCGACGGCTTCTTCAACATCGACATCGTCCCGCCGGCCGACCTCCTGTGGGACATACGCGAGGGCATCCCGCTCGCCGATGCCAGCGCCGAGACGATCTTCTCCGAGCACTTCCTGGAGCACATCGACTACCCGCGCTCCGCCAAGTCCTACGCCCGCGAGGCCCACCGCGTCCTCGCGCCCGGCGGACAGCTCATCACCGGCGTCCCCGACGCCGCCTTCGTTCTGAACCAGTACCCGGCGCCACCGGACCGGGCCGCCGAGATGATCGACCGGTGGTACGCCAAGCGGCAGTGCCGAGACGACATCAACACCTACCTCGACCTCATCAACTACGTCTTCCGCGACCAGGACGACGACCCGACCTACAACCCCCACTACTGGGCGTACGACCACGAGAAGCTCACCCAGCTCTTCACCGAGGCGGGCTTCCGCACCGTCGAGCCGTGGACCTTCGACCCCACGATGGCCAACCCGAAGCGCCAGTGGGCCAGCGTCTACGTGGTCGCCACGAAGTAGCCGCGTAGCCCGCGAGCGATCCGCACGGGAGCGCACAGGACCTCTGACCGTGGTGGCCGGCAACCCGGCCACCACGGGACGGCGGGACCACTGATCAACGCCAACAGCAGGCACCTGCACGCCTACGCAGCCCCGAGCGGGAGGCACCTCATGTCTCAAGGCCATCCGTACATCAGCCACCTGACCTTGGCCGATACCCCGAACGCCGTGCCCTGGGCCCGCCGGCACTCCGCCGACATCCTGCGCCGGTGGCAGATTCCGGGCGCTGTCATCGAGACGGCCAACCTCATCGTCTCCGAGCTCACCACCAACGCGGTCCGGCATCCGGCCGACAACGAGCCGCAGAGCACCGGATACTCGAGCCTGTCCACCGTCAACACGTTCACCCTCACCCTCCAGTTGACGGGAACGGGCCTGCTCGTCCAAGTCGCAGACCACGACCCCCGGCCGCCAGTACGGCGAGAGGTGGGCGTGGAGGCCACTGGCGGACGCGGGCTGTTCCTGGTGAGCGAGATGGCCAACCGCTGGGGCTACTACTACCCCGCCACGGCGGTCGGGAAGGTCGTCTGGGCGGAACTTCTCCTTCACGCTTCCGGGCGGTCCGGTCCGGGCCGCACAGGGCAGGCCAAGAAGCATGGGCAGCCAAGCGCAGCCACGGGCCCGATCTCCGACCCGTTATTGATCGGAAGAGTGCTAGTCGGACTACGTGAGCTGTAGCTACACAGGGAAGCCTGAACGAGAGTGCCCCTGACCCGAGTGTGTGGAGCTGAGGTCGGGCAGGTTCTCAGATCGGACGGTCCCACGGCGCGTGTCGGGCGGAGGAATTCGACGGCGTGACTCAGGCGGCAGCGTGCCGAGGCGGAAGCAAGATCAACAAACGGGGTTGTCCTGGGGGAGGGCTATCGTTGGCAAGTCGTCCGCGTAGGGATCGCGACGCCCCGCCCGGGTGACCAGTAGGAACACTACGGCCTTCGGGTCGCCGCCCTTTTACCAGCAAGGACACCACCGACTGATGGCAGTGACCCAGCAGGAGATCGAGAACCGGTTGTGGGACGCCGCCGACGAGCTGCGCGTGGCGATGCCCGAAGCGCAGTACTCGTCGGTCGTCTTCCCGCTGATGTTCTGGAAGTACCTGTCGGACACCTGGGAGTACCGCCGTCAGGAGTTCCAGGCCGAGAACCAGGGCCTGGACTACTCCGCCGAAGAAGCCCACGAGATCGAGTATCGCGACTATCAGTCGTTCGACATCCCGTTCATCCACCCTGGCACCGTCCAAGAGCGTCGTGCCTCTTGGGCGTCCATCCTCGCCACCATCACCCGGCCGGGCCTCGGCCAGCGGGTCCGCGCTTCCCTGCAGGCCATCGAAACAGCCAACCCAGACAAGTTCTCCCGCATCTTCGGGGCCATGACTTGGACGGCCGAAGAGGTGCTGTCGGGGGAGGTCCTGGCGGCGGTCATGCAGGCAATGGACCGAGTCCCGAAGATGCACGAGGGCAATATGTCCTACGACGTGCTCGGCGGGGCGTACGAGTACCTGCTGAAGCGGTTCTCTGACGGGTCCGGTACCCGCGCCGGCCAGTTCTTCACCCCGCGCGAGGTCGTCGAGCTGATCGTCGAGGTCCTGGACCCCGAAAACCGCGAATCGGTGTACGACCCGACGTGTGGGTCGGGTGGCATGCTCATCGCCTCAGCGAACCTCCTGAAGGCCCGCAACAAGCGTGGCTACACGCTCAAGCTGCACGGGCAGGAGGCCGTACCGGACACTGCGGGTGTGGCACGCATGAACCTCTTCATGCACAACCTCACCGACTTCAAGGTCGAGGTTGGCGACACCCTGAAGGACCCGCGCTTCAAGAAGTCGGACGGGTCCGTCGCACAGTTCGATGTGATCGTCGCCAACCCGCCTTACAGCCTGAAGTGGAAGCCTTGGAGCAAGGACCCGCGTGCCCTTGGCGGGGTCGCCCCGCAGTGGTCGGCGGACTGGGCGTTCGTGCAACACATGATCGCCAGCATGGGCCCGAAGAAGGGGCGCGCCGGCGTCGTCTTGCCACACGGCGTTCTCTTCCGCGGCGGCCAGGAGGCAGCCATCCGCCAGCGTGTCCTGGACGACGACCTGCTCGAAGCCGTCATTGGCCTGCCTGCAAACCTCTTCTACAACACCAGCATCCCCACGGCGATCCTGGTGTTCCGTGCACCCGGCACCAAGGAGCGCCAGGGTGATGTGCTGTTCATCGATGCCTCCAAGCGGTTCACCAAGGCCAAGAATCGAAATATCCTCACCGTTGCCGACATCGCCGACGTCGTAGCCGCCTACAAGTCGAAATTCGACGCAGACGGCAACCCCGTGGACCCCGGCGGAGAAGGCGCACTTCCGGCACGATTCGTCCCCACCACGGAGATCGTGGCGAACGAGTACGACCTCAACATCGGTCGTTATATCAAGCAGGCCGCCGCTGAGCAGGAAGACCTCGGCACCCTCATCGATGCCTACAACATTGCCCGTGCTGAGCGCCAGAAGGCCGAAGAGCGCATGCTCGCCGTCCTCGCTGCCGCCGGGATCGAGGGCTTCGATGAGTGACTGGCGGCAGGTCGCGCTATCGGATGTCGTCACGCGTGTCACGACTAGGAACGTGGCCGGGGCCAACGAAAACGTCCTGACCGTCTCCGCCGAGCACGGGCTGATCGCGCAGGAGTCGTTCTTTACGAAGAAGGTCGCCAGCAAAGACACCTCGGGCTACTACGTTGTCGCACCTGGGCAGTTCGTCTACAACAAGAGCACGTCGAAGTCGGCTGCCTACGGCACAGTGGCTCGAAACCTCAGCGACGAGCCGGGCATCGTCTCCCCGTTGTACTTCGTGTTCGAGGCCAAGGATGGGGCTGCGCTTCCCGAATACCTGGGGCTTGCCCTTAACTCGGATCAGTTCTTCGGCTCGCTCGCTGGCACTCTCCGGGAGGGCGCGCGTTCCCATGGCCTGCTGAACGTCCGTCTGAAGGAGTTCTACGCCGCAACCGTCACCTTGCCGCCCGCACCCATGCAAGAGCGGATCGTCGAGGTCATCGGTGCGATAGACGACCAGATCACCGCACTCGACGCTGAGGCCGAGGCAATGCATCTGGTGTTGCGCCGACTTCGGGCTGAACTGGTCAACGACCAGGCCGCTCCGGCAGTCCGTGCTGACGAGGCGTTCGAGATCACGATGGGGCGGCAGCGGGCGCCGAAGTACGCCACAGGGCCTCACATGACGCCGTACTTGCGTTCCGCCAACGTGGGGTACGGGACCCTCGACCTGACCGACGTGTTGGAGATGAACTTCGACCCGAAGGAACGCGAGGTGTTTGGCCTGGTGCCCGGCGATGTCCTCGTGTCCGAAGGCAGCGCTAGCCATTCCGCAGTCGGTATGCCGGCGATGTGGCGTGGAGAGCTGGCGGAACCAATCTGCTTCCAGAAGACGCTCATGCGGTATCGAGCCATCGGGGGCGTCAGCGTCCCGGCGTTCGTGCACCACTGGTGCCTGTGGGCCTACGAGTCGGGCACGTTCCTCGACATTGCAGGAGGCACCAACATCAAGCACATCACTGCCATGCGTGCTGTACGGATGCCGGTGCGCCTTCCAGACGTAGTAACCCAGGAGCGGATTGCTTCGGAGCTGGACACGATGAGCGATGTCGTCGCCACCACCAGGGCCGAGGCGCACCGTCTCCGTTCGGTCCGGGCAGGGCTGCTGGCTGGGTTGTTGGATCGCACCATCGACATCGAGTCCGCCGAGTTGGAGGTCTGAGCCGTGGCGAAGGGTATTCGAGAGCGCGAGTTCCAGAACTTAATGATCCAATGGTCCCTCCCCATGGGCTGGGGCTTCACCGCAGGGCGGGCGTTGCTGCGTGAGATGACCCAGACGGTGATCGTCTCCCAACTGAGGGATGCCATCGTCAGGTTGAACCCTGGGGTAATCGGCGGGTTCGACGTGGATGGTGTGGTCGAGGAGATCGTCGCGACGGTCAATGCCGTCGAAGGCGGGCTGGTGCGGGCCAACGAGCAAGTGGTGCGCCTGCTACGCGGACACAAGGAGTTTCGAGACGCAGACGGCGTTTGGCAGGCCCTGAAGGTCATCGACTTCGGGAACCCGACCGCCAACACGCTGGTCGTGTCGGACGAGGTGACCATCACCGTCCCCGGCAAGACTTCTCGCCGGTTCGACCTCGTGTACTGGGTCAACGGCCTGCCCCTGGTCGTGGCCGAGGTGAAGTCACCGACCGCGAAGTCCGGATGGGTCGACGCCGCCAACGAGATCAACAACGTGTACGCCACCGAGTACCCCTGGTTCTTCACCCCCAACGTCTTCGCCGTCGCCTCAGACGGGCTGAAGCTGAGGTTCGGTGCTGCCGGAGCACCCACGAACCTGTGGCAGCCGTTCCGGTCCACTGACGACGACGAGAACCTGTCCGGGCAGGCCGACGTGAAACGCTCCGTCGAGCTGTTGATGAACCCGGCGACGATCTTGGACATGCTCGCCAATTTTGTCCTCTTCGACACTGCCGGGGGTGGGGCGGACATCAAGTACCTGCCCCGGTACCCACAGATGGAGGCCGCCCACCTGATCCATGAGCGGGTCCTGGCAGGTGGGTCAAAGGGCCTGGTCTGGCACCACCAGGGGTCAGGAAAGACGCTGCTGATGGTGTTTGCCGCGGCACTGCTGCTGGCCGACACGCGGACCGACTCCCCCACAATCATCCTGCTGGCGGACCGGAACTATCTCGTTCGGCATGCCGCCGGCGTGTTCACCTCTGCCATGGGGGATGCCTACTTCCACAAGCCCGCCACCAGCCAGGCGTTGCGTTCTCTGCTCGCCGATGATGTGCGTGGTGTCATCTCCACGACTGTCCACAAGTTCGCCGACGCCGGCAAGAACCTGTCGACCCGAAGCAACATCATCGTGTTGGTCGACGAGGCGCACCGCACCCAGTCCGACAAGGACAAGTCTCTGGCCGGGCAGATGCGCGCAGCGCTGCCGAACGCGAAGTTCTTCGGCATGACCGGCACCCCCGTCCGAAACCTCGCCACCGATACCTTCGCCTTGTTCGGTGAGGAGACCGACCCAGGCAGGGTGCTGCACCGCTACTCGGTGTCGCGGTCCCTGACGGACGAGGCGACGGTCCCAGTGATGTTGCACCCCCATCCGGTCGTCTTCGAGATGAACGACCAGGCGTTGCAGGCCGAGTTCGACCAGTTCGCCGACGAGTTCGACCTCGACGACCCGGACCGTGAAACCCTCTCCCGCAAGTTTGGGCGTCTCACCTCGGTATTCGCCAACCCCGACCGCATCCACACGGTTTGCCAGCATGTCGTGGACCACTACCTGGCCGGCGCCTACCGCAACGGCCTCAAGGCCCAGGTCGTCGCCTACAACCGTGAGCTGGCCGTGGCCTACATGGAGAAAATCAACGAGCTGCTGGCGGGCTTCGAGGCATCACAAGCGCTTGCCGCGGTGGGAAAGCACGACCGGATCACCGCCGAGGTGAACATCTCCGTCTCGGACGCCAAGGACGAAGTCGCGGCGATGAAGCCGTTCCAGCTCTCGGAGGCCGACGAAGAAGATCAGAAGCGACGGTTCCTCACCCCGGACGACCCCCTGTGCTTCCTGGTGGTGACCGCAAAGCTGATGACGGGATTCGACGCCCCCAACGAGGGCGTCCTCTACCTGGACAAGCCGCTGAAGGCCCACAGCCTGTTTCAGACGATCACCCGTCCGAATCGGACCTGGGTGTCCCCGACCGGGTTCGTGAAGACCTCCGGCGTGGTCGTGGACTACATCGGCCTCGGCGAGGAGGTCCAGCGGGCCGTCGTCGACCCCACGTCAAAGGGCGCCAGCAAGGGCGGCGGGTTCGTAACCAACCTAGGCGTGCTAGTCAAGGAGTTTCGCAGCACTTTCGAGCGCATCGAAGACCTCCTCGTGGCCGTGGACGGCGTAGACCTGACGGTCCACGGATACGAGTCCGTACGAGCCATCAACGTCTACCTGGATACCAATCCCGCCGCCGCCGAAGCATTCGCCAAGGACTATCGGCTACTGGCCCGCCTGTACCCGCTCGTCAACACTGACAAGCGAATCACCAAGTACCGGGACGGCTTCGGGCTGTTCGGGTCCGTCTACACAACCCTGTTCAAGAAGTCCTCCGACGAGGAGCGGAAGGAACGGCTGGGCGAGCTGGGGCCAATGGTCCTGGAGATCATCAACGCCCACGTCCACTCGTTCTCCGTGGCCGCCTCCCAGGAGGAAGCCCTCGTTCTGGACGCCCAGGGCATTGCAATCCTCAAGGAACTGCTGGCTCTTGTCCGCCCCAAGCCCGATAAGGGCGACAGCGAGGACAGGACTCCGCCGTCCGCGGCAGAGATCCTGGACCACATCAAGGCCGCCCTGGACAAGGGCGTCGAACCGGGGTCCGCGAAGTACACCGCCCTCGCGGAGCGGATAAGGCAGCTTCGGGATCGGATCATCCAGAACGCTCAGGATGCCTTGGACTTCCTGGCCGAAGCACTCCGAGTCGCCCGCGCCGTCGTTGACGCCGAGAAGCACCCGGACACGGCTGTCGTCGTGCTGGACGACGACCACGTGGGTGTCCTGTCGCGGATCATCCACGACCACGCACCGGGCGGCCTCACAGTCACTGAGAGGAATCTGGCTGAGGAGATCGACCAGGTGGTCACCCGAACCCTCGCCCGGTCGTGGGACAACGCCGACGCTCGTAATCGAGGCGTCCGCCGTGCCACCGCCGCGGTCTTCCGCCGGTACATGTTGAAGCCAGTGGGGGAGCCGTACGACTCCACCGTCGCCTACATCGAAGCCCACTACCTCGTCGACTGATGAATGCACGGGGCCTGGCAATTTGTGACGGTTACCGGGCCCCGTCGCACAGGCGAGCCCTGATCTCCAGCTTGTCCAGCCCACAGAGGGAGGTCGCCGGTAGGCCCATCTCGAAGATCGGGATGGGCCATAGCCCGTTCAGTCGCGTACCAGCTGGTTGTCGGAACGCACGTAATAGCCATCTCGCCAACTTGCAGTTGGACCTGGGAGCTTGGGCATATATTCGCGCTGGTACGTTCCGCCGACGGCAAGCATCGCAGTCACTTCAAACGGCGCCCGGTTGCCAGTTCGCCAATCCGGGCGGAGAACTTCCAGATGCTGCGGATTGCCAGCCGAATCAATGTACTGCACGTCAAGAGAGTAAGTGCAATAGTACTTCAGCGTCTTGGCATGAATGAAGATGTCGAAAGCATCGCCCGGGCTGATAGGGACAGAGTGTCCTGCAAAGTAGTCTGCCATGCCTTGTGCCAGATATGGCTGAGGATCATCGAGATTTAGGGTGGCGACTACGCTCTCCTCGCCGCCCGCACCGCAACAAGGGTAATATAGGACCTCATTTACGGGCGCCTCGCGCTGCAGGAGGACCGGCCTGATATTAACGACTCGAATTTCCGAGTCGCTGGCATTTGTGATCGTCAGCTTGTACGAGTCGCTGCCAACGGGGACGAGGTGCTGCCTGGCCGCGAAGGCGGAATAGTCGGGCTTTTCAGCGGCCGCGCCAATTTTGTTGAAGTACTCGCGCTCCTCCTCATCGGTAGGCAGGTATTTGGAGGCATCGAGCCCTCCTTCCCTCGGCATACTGAGGACCACTTTTACCCCGTTTGCCGATCCCGCCAGTTGTCCACTCCCCGGGTATGCACTGGACGACATTTGGGCAGACTGCTTGCCAGTATAGGCTGCAGGTGATCCTGATCGGGAGTTCCCCGGGCTCTTGAGCATCGTGAATGCCAAGGCTGCGGCTAGTGCGATGGACATTGCCGCCACTACGAGCCCGATCGCTGCGCTACCTGACAGACCGTTGATCTGTGTGCCGTGCCCGAGCTGGTTTACTTCCCCACCCTCAGAGACCCGGGCGGTCTGTTGCACCCCTGCATCGTTGGTAACAGGGTCCTGCCGATCGTGCGGCGGCATTATCGATCAGGCCTCTCGCTGCATCCCGTGGAACGCGTCAGTGGTTGATCTGGCTGCCGCCGGCTTGATAGACGCGAGAACCCTTTCCGCTCGCAACAGCCATCTGCTGGATCACTGCACCTCGCGCACTTCCGTTCGAACTGCCGTCTTCGCCCCTCAGTGCATCGAGCGCATCCGCGGCTTCTGGGAAGTCCCGGAGGAGGCGCCGGAACCGTCCACTCCATTGGGCCAGGAGTTCTTGCTCTGTTTCTGTGTCGCCGAGGTTCTGGGCACGCTCAAGCTCAGCCTGGGAGTCATCCAGGTCGTGAGCCACACCATCAGATTGCTCTGGACGGAAACGCTGCCAGAGTGAGATGACGCCCGAGCGGCAACGGCTCCAAGCGTCTGTGAGCATGAGGGTCACAACCGTGTTCGCGGCAGATGCGGCCAGCTGGCCCAGCTCCTCGCTCATTCGCACTCCCTAGAAGAATGACAGGCTGTGCTGATGCTAGCCAGCAGCAGCCCAGCGAGGGCCTGAAGATCGAAATGTCCAGATTGGCGTGGCGGCGAGGTGACATCCAGGCCATCGCGCCTCCGTGCCGAGCTCGGAGAGGTTGCCCTCTCGCTGACGGTTTGCCGGCAACGGTTTTCGATCCGGCCCGTACTGGCGTCAGTTGCCCAAGGCGCAGCTCACTCGCCTGGTAGCTGCGCCGGGTACACTTTCGTACAATTTCGGCGCATCGCTGCCCGACTGCGCGTGCGGCGGTAGCATAGGAACACGGCTCAGGGCCGTCCGCGCCCTGGAGAGCGGGGCGGTGCGTGCAGGTCCGGCGGGTGCAGTTGCAGAACTTCCGTGGCATCAGGCAAGGGACCGTCTCCCTCAACGGCCATTGTCTGCTGGCCGGGTCCAATAGCGCGGGCAAGTCAACCATCTGCGAAGCGCTGGATCTGGTCCTGGGGCCCGAACGGATGGCGCGGCGCCCGGTGATCGACGAGTACGACTTCTATGGCGCGCAGTACCAGGAGCACGACGGAGAGTTGCCCGAGGTCCGGATCGAGGTCGTCCTCACCGACTTGTCGGAGGTTGCCCAACGACGGTTCGGCAGTCATCTGCGTCAGTGGTCGCGCCAGGCCAACGACTTCCTCGACCTTGGCCCGAACGGCCTCGATGCGGCCGATACGGGCGAGTGGTGTCTGCCCGTGGTTTTCTGCGGCCGCTACGACCCGCAGGAGGACGACTTCGTCGGGGGGACCTTCTTCGCCCACCCCGAGAACCTGGCGGACGAGCCAACCGCCGACGACACAGCGGCACTCGGCGCCGGCCTGAAGCCGTTCACCCGCGCCGACAAGAGGCACTGCGGCTTCCTCTACCTGCGGCCCAACCGGACCGGGAATCGTGCACTCACATTCCAGCGCGGTTCATTGCTGGACACCATCGTCCGCCTGGAAGCCGAGCTGGCTGGACCGCTCTGGGAAAGCACTCTACGCACTCTGGACCAGGTCACCATCGCTGCCGCGGACTCCGGGTTCGACAAGATCCGGACCGAGATCCACGAGCGGATCAACCGGTTCGTAGCCCTGGGTGATGCTCCCGACCCGGTGGACTTCCGCGCCTCGGAGATCACCCGGGAGCATCTGCGCGAGGTCCTGCGTCTGTTCATTGCGACACAGCCCAGCACCCACTCGGTGCCGTTCAACCGACTCAGCACGGGCTCCTTGAACCTCCTGGTGTTCGCTCTGCTCACCTACATCGCCGAGCTCAAGGGCGACAAGTCAGTGATCTTCGCGATCGAGGAGCCGGAGATCGCTCTGCCGCCCCACGCCCAGCGGCGACTGGTGGACTTCGTCCTGAAGAACATGGGCCAGGTCATCGTCACCTCCCACTCGCCCTACGTCATCGAGAAGTTCGAACCTTCCCGAACAGTCGTCATCACCCGGGACGGGCAGGGCGCACTGACCAGCCGGGGCATCGCGCTTCCGCCGGACTTCAAGCCGAGCAAGTACCGCTTGTATCGCCGCCAGTTCGCCGAAGCAATCCTGGCCCGCGCGGTCTTGGTGGTCGAGGGAGCCACGGAGGCGGCGCTGTTCCCTGCCGTGTCGGACGTCCTTGAGGCTGACCCTGCGGTGCCTGACTACGTGCACATCGACCTCGCCGGTATCACCGTCTTCGACGCCCAGAGCGACGTCAACGTGCCGCTATTCGCGCCGGTTTTCGAGGCGTTGAACAAGCCGGTCTACGGCATTCACGACCAGCCGAACAAGCCGCTGACACCGGCGCTCGCTGCTAAAACGACTGACTTCACGCGCTATGAGGAACTCGCGTACAAGGGGGTCGAGAGTCTCCTGGTTGCGGAAGTTCCCGTGGATGTCCAACGGCGATTCCTCGACGCGGTCGCCCAGCGCGGCGACTATCCCAGCGGGTGTGCACGCCCGGTGGCCGGGGCTAGCGAAGAGCAGGTTAGCTCTCTGACCGCTGCCGTCCTCGCAGCCCGCAAGGGCGACGGGTACGGTGCCTTGCTCATCGCCGAGTGCAAGAGCCGCAGTGACCTGCCGGCAGTCCTGGCTGACTTCCTGCTCGCCATCGACAACGACCTCCGCTCCAGGGCCATCACCGAAGCCACGGGTGGCGAGGACGGAACGCTGGCGGGCGCGCCCGATGAGGATTGACGAGGTCAGGCAGGAGATCCTCGACTCTGCCGGCCATCTTGTCATCGTCGGCGGGCCCGGCTGCGGGAAGACGTCGATCGCGCTCCTCAAAGCCCGGAAGATACTCGACACCCTTGAAGACGAGCAGCGCGTGCTCTTCCTGAGCTTTTCGAGAGCCGCGGTTCGCCAGATCACTGACCGTATGGCCGGAGTGTTCGATCGCACCGCACGCGAACGGCTAGAGGTCAAGACCTTCCACGCCTCATTCCTTGAGATCGTCCGAAGCCACGGCCGGCTGCTTACCGGCCAGCCGTCCAGGTTCATCGCCCCCGACCGTGAGCGGCAGCTGAAAGCAGACTTCGACGGGGACTGGGATGCCGAGCGGCGCAGGCTTGCCGCCGAGGAAGGCAGGCATGTCTTCGATCTACTAGCGGGCGCGACTGCGGACCTGCTGGAGCGCAGTGCCTCCCTGAGGGCCCTCTACAGCAACATCTATCCACTGATCATCGTCGATGAGTTCCAGGACACCAACACCGATCAGTGGCGCGTGGTCAAGGCGCTGAGTGCCACCTCGACCGTGATCTGCCTCGCTGACCCCGACCAGCGGATCTTCGGCCACCTGGAGGGTGTCGAGGAGGGACGCCTCGACGAGGCGATCGAGCACCTGAAGCCGAGGCAGTTCGACCTGTCCAAGGACAACCACCGGAGTCCGGCAGGAGGGCTGCTCGACTTCGCCAATGCCGTCCTGCGCAATGTCCCACGCCCCAAGGCCGACGGCGTCTTCACCTCGACCTATAACCCGGGGTGGGGTGTCCCCGGGCCTGTGGTCGTCCACCGAGGCGTTGACGCCATGCGCAAGCACCTGACCGAACGGCTCGGCCGGACACCCACCATCGCCATCCTCGCCAGCGTCAACTCCATCCTCTGGTCCGTCTCCGAGGCCCTGTCGACGGAGCGACAGACGGATAGCGGGACGATCCCTGCCGTCGACCACGCACTCCAATGGGATCCCGAGCTGTCCGCCGCCGCAGGCTACACAGTCGCATCCATCATGGAGTGGCCCGGCCTGACGCGCACCGAGTCCGTCGTCAGTACCGCGCGGAGCATCGCCGACTTCTACCGCGAGAAGCTCGCCAACGGCACCGCTGGCGCCCGCAACAAGATCAGTACGATGGAGAACGGCTTGGCCGCCTTGGTCGAAGGCAAGCCCATCCGGTCCAAGACCGTCAATGCGCTCGTCGCGGCCTACGACGCCGGGATCTCATTTACCGGGCAGCCCGTGACCGACTGGAAGACCGCCCGCGCCCGCCTTACCGGGTCCGCCGAACTTGCCGAGGTCCTCAAGCACGCCCGGCTTCTGCGCCTGCTGAACGCCACCGACGCCCTCGCCTGGGCCCTGACCGACTCCTGGGACGGAACAGCCTCCTACAACGGTGCTGTCGCCGCCGTACGCGCAGTCCTCGGCGCGGAAGCCCTCACCGCCTCGCAGCAGCCCATCGAGCCCGTATCCCTGATGAGCATGCACCGATCAAAAGGCAAGGAGTTCGACGGAGTCGTCATCTACGAAGGCCCATATGCGGGCCGACTGCTCGACCCCACCTGGGATGCGGAACGGATCCTGGCGCAACGCCGCCTCCTCCGTGTTGCTATTACCAGGGCGCGCTCACTCGTCCTCTTCGTGCGACCCCAGGACGGCCAGGCCCTCTGCGGCACCCGTACACCCTGACCGGCGAGGGCTGCCGACCCGCCACCGATCGCGATGAAGGCACAGGTGCGCGCCCTCGAGCGCGGGCGCCTCTGCGTGAGCGGTGCGTGAGCGGACGGGGCAGCACGTGCCGGTTCGGGCGGGATCGTGGATCACCGTGAAACGCGCTGACCTGCGGGTTCGTCATCAGGTGATCGACGGTGGCAGCAGCCAGCATGATCGCCCTCCGGCTCGTAATGCGTAGGTCGCGGGTTCGAATCCCGCAGGCGGCTCTGTAGAAGCCCCAGGACTCACTCGCCGTGACCTGGGGCTTTTGCGTGTCCGGGGCGGGGTGGCGGGTGGTGCTCCGGAGCTCTGGCGCTCCGCGCCGCGACGCGGAGCCGGGGCCGTGCAGGTGGTTGCCACAAACAGTGGGCGGGATTTCGGGCTCGTGGTCGTTTAATTCTTTAGTAAACGGATGTTCAAATTCCAAGGAGAACTCTCCGGCTGGAAGCGCGTTGACGCTCGAACGGGGCGCGGGGTAGCGTTTCGACGGGCTGCTCAAGAGGTCTGCGTGACTGGCGAGCATCATCGGAGCCCCGGGTGTTCATGGTTCTTCAGGTCGGTTGAATTCGGAACAGATTGGGTGTCGGGGGCCGGCCGGGGCCAGTCGGGGCGGAAGGAGCGGTCCCCGGTGGAATGGGTCGGCAGTTCCGGGGATTTCAGGGCATTCTCATGGGATTCGCCCCCGGTCCGCCTGTCCCGATGCCGGTCGGCATCCAGGGTGCACGGCAAAAACGGGGGAAATGTGGAATATCTCGTACAGGTTTCCCGACCTTCCGGTCGGGGCGGACGGTCGAGCGCAGCGGACCCGGCCGGGGTGGCCCGGGTGGCGGCGGGCGATCTCACGGCTGTGGCCCGAGCCGGTGCCGAGGTGTGGCTGCTCTGCGTTCCGAGTCCGCCCTGCAGGGGCTGGAGAACCTCCGCGCCGGGCACGCCGATGACGTCGGCGCGCGGAGTGCGCGGGTCTCGCTGCTCATCCACCGCCGCCAGGCCGCGGAGCTGATGCGGGAGACCGGCATCGGCTCCTCTCTTCCGGTCGGAGCCGGCCCCCGATTGCGGACCTCCGCTCAAATCCAGGTCGGGCGCCTGCCTGGCTGGAATCGGTATGCGGGCGGGTCGAGCGGCTTCGGTGGGGCGGTCCCGGTGGGGCGGAGGGCCATTTACTGAAATGATCATGGGGGAACGGTGGAGGTTGACGGCGAATCCCGGTGTCTGCGAAGCTCATTGGTGGGGGATTGTGTACTCCGGCGCTGCTCAAGCCCCTTCCCTGTAAAGGGATTTGATCCGCTCATGGCGAGTCTGCAGGGCCGGTGGGGGAATTTTGCTCATGTCAACTCGTAAAGGTGTTTCACGCGTAGAGGACCTCGAAGTGGCAGATGAAATGTCGCAGGTCTTCGCCGAAATGCAGGCATTGCTCGAATATGCCGTTTCTCAGCGGCAGTTGCAGTGTGCCGCCGAAAACCGCTCACAGTTGGTGCCGGCCGCGGATCTCGGCGGCGCGGGTCGCGCGCTGCGGGAGTGCCTGGCCGCGGCGAAACAGTTGATCGGCATTCTGCTGCCGTCCGATCCCGAGTCCATCGAGCTGATCGAATCGGCGGTCCGTGACTGCGGCGGCCTGGCCGACGGGGTCCGGCTGCAGGTCCTCTGCTCGCGGGAGGTCGCCGAGCTGAAGCGGTTCGGCGAGTACAAGGACGCGTGTTCGGCGTTCGACTTCCGGGTCACCGATGCTCCCGTGCACGGGGCGGTCCTGGTCGACGGGGAGGTGGCGCTGATGCAGTCGTCGCCGGGTGACGGAGCGGGAACGGAGGCGACCCTGGTCCGCTCCCCGGCCGTGGTGCGGACGCTGAACGCGCTGTTCGCCGGCGCCTGGCGGCGGGCCACACCGCTGGTGAGCGAGCGGTTCCGCAACGGCTTCGCCAAGGAGGTGCTGCGCTGCCTCAGCGAGGGGTACACCGACGAGGCGGCCGCGCGGGAGCTGTGCGTCTCGACCCGTACCTACCGCAGGCACGTGGCGGACCTGATGGGAGCGCTTGGCGCCAACTCCCGCTTCCAGGCCGGCATCATCGCGGCCGAGTTCGGACTGCAGCCGACCGGCGTGGTCACCCGAAGGGTGCCCTGACCGACGGTGCACTGACTGACGGTGCCCGGGCCGGCGGCCCGGGCACCTGCCGTTGCCCGGAGCGGTGGAGCTGCGGCTGATCCGGATGTCCCCGCCCGCCGTACAGCAGAGCGGCCGGGTCGGTGTGGAGTCCTTGCCCGGGCGACGGGGCAGGCCATCCCCATCCGATCCCATCCGATCCCAGGCATACCTGCGGGGGAACCGGGGAAGCCTTCGGCGGACCGGGAGCGGTGCGCGCGCCGCCGCCCTGCCGGGCTCCGCCCGAGCGCGCCGGGACCGGCTCCCGGGCGACGGGGTGCGGGCCGCCCGAGTCCGCAAGCTGTCAAAAACCACGCCGAAACCCGGAACCGGGGCCGTCCGGTGTCAACTTCCGGACTCCGCCATGGTCGTGGGCCGCCCGCCTGGCCTAGCGTCGATCCTGCTCCTGACGGGGCCCACGGCGAAATTCCGTGGTGTTTTCACCGGGGCGGAATCACGCGAGCGGCGCCCCGTGAACGGGGGATTCGATGGAGTGGAAAACTCCCAAGGGGATGGCTGACGGCGACGTCGTGGTCACCGGCCTCGGGGCGGTGAGCAGCCTGGGCGGCTCGGTCGGGGCGCTGTGGGCCGGGCTCCTGGCCGCCGACCGCCGGCCCGATCAGGCACCCAGGGACTACGGGCCGGGGGAGCGCCCCCCGGTCTATCTGCTGGACCCGTCGGCCGCGGGCCGCGAGCGTGCTTCGGACCGGTCTCCCGGCCGGGCCGGGCAGGCGGCCGTCGACGCCGTCGGGCAGGCCCTGGCGGATGCCGGACTGCGCCCCGGCGAGCTGACCGAGCTGGGGCTCACCGTGGGAACCACGCTGGGCGACATCGACTTGGTGGAGAACGCGGAGCCGGGCGCAGCGCCGCCCGGGGGCGCCTACCGGGTGTCCGCCGCGGTGGCCGCCCGGCATCGGCTCTGGGGTCCCAACCAGACGCTGAGCACCGCCTGTTCGGCCGGCCTCTACGCGGTGATCCGGGCCTGGGAGCTGATCGGGAGCGGCGCGGCGGAGGTGGTCGTCGCCTGCGGCACGGACAGCTACTCGCGGGTCGCGCTCGCCGCTCTGGACCGGTTCGGCCTGGTCGACCCGGAGCTCTGCCGCCCGTTCGACGCGGCCCGGCAGGGCATGGTGACCGGCGAAGGATCGGCCGCCGTGGTGCTGGAGTCCGCCGCGCACGCGCGCCGGCGCGGTGCGCCGGTCCATGCCGTGCTGGGCCGCGCGGGGGTGAGCTGCGACGGCCACCACCCGACCGCGCCGGAGCCCGGCGGTGCCCAGCTGGGCCGGGCGATCGCTGACGCCCTCGACGGTGCGGGCGGGCCGGTCGGGGCGGTGGTGCCGCACCGGGCCGGGATCGCTGTGAACGACGCGGTGGAGACCGCGGCGATCGCGCGGGCGCTCGGTGCCGCGGCGGCGACCACGCCGGTGTTCGGCATCAAGGCGGTGCTCGGGCACACGGCCGGGGCGGCCGGCCTGTTCGCCTGTGTGGCCGCGGTTCTGATGCTCCGTCATCGCACCGTCCCGCCGAACGCGCACGTCTCGGTGCCGGATCCGGACTGCCCGCTGCAACTGCCGGTGGGAGCGGTGTTGCCGCTGGTGCACCCGCGGGTGCTGGTCAGCGCCACCGGCTTCGGCGGCAACAACGCCGCGCTGGTCCTGGAGGCGGCCCGGTGAGCATCGTCGTCAGTGGTCAGGGACTGCTGGTGCCGGGCGTCCGGGGGCCGGCCGACCTCGCCCGGCCGGACGCCGCGCCGGAGGCACCCGCGCAGGACTGGTTCGACCCGGTCGCGCGCCTGGGGCGGCGCGGCTGGAAGTACCTCAGCCCGGCCACCCGCTACCTGCTCGCGGCGGCCAACGCCGCCCTCGGCCGGACCCACGGCGACCCGGCCGCCGAGGGCCGGCGCGCCGATCGGTTCGGCATCTCGGTGGGCACCCACCACGCCATCGGCGCGCTGCACGCGCGGCTGGACGAAGAGGTCCGCCGGGACGGGGCGGCCGGTCTGAGCCCGGCCGAACTGCCGGGCTTCTCGGTCAACATGCCGGCCAGTCAGGCGGCGATCTCGCTCGGCTGCCGGGCCTTCTCGGTGACCCTGACCAACCCGGTCGTCGCGGGCCTGGAGGCGGTGGTGTTCGGCGCCGACGCACTGCGCCGGGGCCGGGCCGACCGGGTTCTCGCGGGGGCCACCGAGGCCGCGCCGGCGGCCGGGGGCCCGCCGTACGACGGCGCGGCCGCCCTGGTCCTGGACGTGGTGGGGCACGGTGCGGCGGCCGGGCGCCCGGAGCTCCTCGGCGGGCTGTCCAGATTCGTCCCGACCGGTGCGGACGGACGGCCCGATCCCGCCGCGGCCCGCGCCGCCGCCGCACAGGTGGCGGCGCTGGCCGCCCGGGCGGGTGGCGCCGGGCGGATCGGCTACGCGTTCTGCGGCCCGCCCGGAACCCGGCTGCTGGACGAGGCGGTCCGGCACGCACTGGAGAGCGCCGGCACCAGGGCCGAACCGGTGCCTTCGACGGGGGCCGACGCGCGCTTCGGCACCACTTCGGGCCTGCTGCGACTGGCGGCCCTGCTCGGCCGGCCCGAACCGGGCCTCACCGTGGCGGTCTCCGCCGACGGCCACCTCAGCGCCGTGGTGGCCCGGGGCGCCGACTGAGCGCTTCTCGACACACCGCAACACAACGGGGGAAACACCATGCAGGTCCATGCTGCGGAACAACGGCACCGTGCGCGCCCGACGGCCGGTGCCCGGATGAGAGGACGCGCTCCCTACGGCTATCTGGCCGTCGAGCGCGTGGTGGCCGGGCGGCGCGAACGCACGCTCGCGCCCGACGAGCGGACGGCGGCCGTGGTGCGCCGGATCTTCGGCGAGTACGCCGAGGGGAGCGGACTCCAGCTGATCGCCGAGCGGCTCACGGCCGACGGGATCCCGAATCCCGGCGCGGAGGGCGGGCGCGGCGCGGACGGTGCCGCGGCCTGGTCCAAGAGCGCGGTGCGGGCGATCCTGGTGAACACCCGCTACAGCGGCCGGTGCTCCGCCGGCAGTCCGCTGGGGCACCGGCCGATCGTGCCGGCCGAGATCTTCGACCGGGTGGAGAGCAGGTTCGCGACCCGGCGCAGCGCGCCGGCGAGGTCCCACGAGCATGCCCAACGGCCTTACGCGCTGCGGGGGCTGGTTCGCTGCGGACGTTGTCAGCGGCTGATGCAGGGCACCTGGAACAACGGCGAGCCCTACTACCGGTGCCGGTTCCCGGCCGAGTACGCCAGCGCCAGCCAGATCGACCACCCGAGGAACGTCTACCTGCGCGAGCAGACGGTGCTCGAACCGCTGCACTCCTGGGTGCTGAAGAACTGCTCGCCGAGCCGGCTGCTGAGCCTCGACGGCTCGGTGGTGAGGCACGAGCGGGTGCTGCGCTCCACCGCGGTGAAGCTGCGGCAGCTCCGGGAGGCCGGGGGCGACTGCCGGGCCGAGGTCCTGCGGTCCTTCGGGCTGGGCCTCACCTTCGCCGACCACGACCGCACGCTGCACATCAAGGCGGAGCTCGGTCCCGGAATTCCGGTGGTCCGGGGCAGCGTCGTGCTGTGATCCCGCACCGGACGGCGCGACCGGAATTCTGCGAACACCCATGGAAAGCCTGCGGTATTTCGGCGGACGAATAGCGTTCACGACGAAAGCCGCCGGGACGGAGGAGATATCTGATGGCTGTGCAGAACATGGTGGACGGCGAAGAACTGCGTGAGCTGGTGGCCGACGCGCTCGATGTCGAGCCGGAATCGCTCACCGACGACGCACTCTTCATCGAGGACCTGAACGTGGACTCGCTGGTGGCGCTGGAACTGGCGGTGACGCTGGAGCGCAGGTACCAGGTGAAGATCGACGAGTCGGAGATCGTGACGATCCGCCGCCTCACCGACGTGCGCGAGCTGCTGACCCGGAAGCTGGGCGGATGAGCCCGTCCCCGCTGCTGGCCGAGGAGGAGCCGGTCCGGATCGAGGAGTTCGTGGTCGAGACCCGGCAGTGCGTCGATCCGGACCACCCGGTCTTCGCCGGACACTACCCGCGGTTCCCGCTGCTGCCCGGGGTCTTCCTGGTGGACGCCGTCCACCGGGCCGTGCTGCGCCACGCGGCGGAGCGGGGACTGGCTGCGCCGCGGCTGGCCGAGGTCGGCTCGGTGCGGTTCGCCGCACCGGTCCTGCCGGGCGACACCCTGACCGTCGAGTGCACGGTCACCGCCGTGGACGGGGGCTGGGCCGTGCGGGCCGGCTGCCGGACCGGGCGGGGCAAGACGGCGACCATGCGGTTGCGGTACGCGAAGCCTGCCGACCGAGAGAGGGGCTGACGAGCCATGCGGGAGAACCCGCGCTATCTACTGATCGAGAGCCAGGGCAACTGGGCGGGCCCGAACGCCGGCCGGTTCCTGGACGACGCCGTGGCGCTGGCCGACGCGGGCCGCGAGGTCTCGGTCTTCCTCGTGCAGGACGGCGTGTTCGCCGCCGTGCCGGGCGCCGTGCCGGCGGTCGACCGGCTGGCGGAACTGGCGGTACCGGTCTGGGCGGACGACTTCTCGGCCGCACAGCGATCGCTCCCGGCCCGTTCGCTGGCCCCGCACGTCGAGGTGGTCGGCATGGACGCGGTGGCGCGGCTGCTGATGGCCGACGGCTGCAGGACGGTGTGGCACTGATGGCCGGCGGGATCGTGCAGCGACGCTGGGACCTGCTGCTGGTGGTCACCGCGGCGCCGCACTCCAACGACGTGATCACCTCCGCGCTGCGGCTGGCCCAGGCCGTCCTCGACGAGGGCAGGACCGTCCGGCTCTGGGCCTGCGGTTACGCCAACATGCTCACCCAGCAGTCGCAGGGCGAGACCAAGCTGGTCAACACCCGCGACCCGCAGGGGTACTACCCGTCCAGCGTGACCGTCGTACGCCGCATGCTGGCGGCGCACGGCTCGCGCTTCGCGTGGATCGCCTGCACCGCGTGCAGCGCCGAGCGGGGCGCCACCGACCACATCGCCGAGGTCCGGTTCCGCTCGCCGATGCGCTTCGTCTCCACGATCGAGAGCGCCGACAAGACCGTCTTCATCGGAGGTGCCTGATGTCGGACTACCGGGTGCTCGGGGTCATCGACCGGGCCTACCGCGGTGCCGTCGAGGTGCAGTTCTTCGACGCCCTGTACGGGATCCTGGACTTCCGGGAGCAGCTGGGCGCGGTCGCGCTGGCGCTGCGCGGTGCGGCGGTCACGCTGGCCGTGGACGAGACGGAGTACCAGCCGGTGCTGGAGCTGGGGGCGGTCCGGATGGACACCCTGCCCGACTACCGCAGGTCGGTCCGGGCGCTGGTGGCCGAAGGGGTGCCGGTCATGGTCGACGAGCCCGACCTGCGCCGGCTGGGGTTCACGCCCGAGGACCTGGTGCCGGGGGTGGCCTGCCTGGACACCAACCGGCTGGCGGCCTCGTGGGACGAGTACGACGGGGTGTGGTTCGTGTGACCGCGGTGTCCGCGCCGGTCCTGCCGGCGGCCCCGGCCGGGGTGCCGGTCATCAAGTCGCTGATTCCGCACCGCTTCCCGATCCTTCTGGTGGACCGGGTGCTGGAGCTGGCCGCGGGCCGGAGCATCGTCACCGTCAAGGCGGTGACCTGCAACGAGCCCTGGTACCAGGGGGTGGCGGACGACGCCATCCAGGAGCAGCTCGGCTATCCGGTGCCGCTGCTGATCGAGTCCTGGTGCCAGTCCGCGGCGCTGCTCGCGGCCTGGGACCAGCCCGCGGAGCAGGTGGCCGGCCAGGTCGCCGTCTTCGGCGGGATGTCCGACGTGGTGGTCCGCGGTGCGGCGCTGCCCGGGGACGTGCTGCGGCACGAGGTGCGGATCAGCCGGGCGCTGGACGGGGTGTGGTTCTTCGAGGGCCGGACCCTGGTGGACGGCGAACCGGTGCTGGAGGTCGGCTCGGTGATGACCGCGCTGCGTCCTGCCTCGGCGCTGCTGCCGGACGGGACGACGGTGTGAGCGGCACCGGGCGGGCGGGTCCGTTCGCCTTCGCCACCCCGCTGCGGGCCGTGGACCGGGTCGAGTTGCGCTCGGGCACCGGGGGGCCGGGCACGCGGGTGCACTCCGTCAAGGTGGTGACCACCGCCGACCCGTACATGGCGGGGCACTTCCCCGACCTGCCGATGCTGCCCGCGGTCTTCCTGCTGGAGGGCGTGCGGCAGGCCCTGGTGGAGGCGCTCGGTCTGGACGATCCGCCGCAGCTGCTGGAGGTGCGCTCGGCCCGGCTGCTGGCGCCGATGCTCGGCGGGGACGAGATCCACGTGGACGCGGCCGTCGAACCCCGGCCGGACGGGCGCGGGTGGGAGGTGCAGGCCGAGTGCACCCGCCGGGACGGCACCCCGGTGGCTCGGCTCAAGGTCCTGCTGGGCGAGGACGCGCCGGCCGCGGCGAGCCCGGGACCGGCGCCGCCGTGGCCGGAGCCGGCAGCCGCCGGGCCGGTGCTGGACCACGCCGCGATCCGCGACCTGCTCCCGGTCCGGCACCCGATGCTGCTGGTGGACCAGGTGGTGTCGGTCGTGCCCGGGCGGGAGATCTGCGCGGTCAAGGCGGTCTCCGGCAGCGAGCCCTGCTACCAGGGCCTGCCCGAGGGGCTGGGCGGGGACCGGTACGCCTATCCGCGCACCCTGGTGTTCGAGTCCTTCGGCCAGACGGCCGCCCTGCTCTGGCTGGCCAGTGCCGGGGCCGGCCTGCCCGAAGGGGTGCTGATGCTCGCCGCGATCCGCGGCTGCCGGTTCTCCGGGGCGGTGCATCCGGGCATGGTCCTGCGCCACGTCGTGCGCCTCGAACAGCTGGTCTCCGGGACGGCGTTCCTCTCCGGGGAGATCTGGGCGGCGGACCGCCGGATCGCCGTGGTGGACTCCCTGGTGGCGGTCAACCGGCCCGGGGCGGCGGTGCGCAGCCGGCGCTGATCCTTCGACACCTCTTGCGAGTTCCTGGCCCTGCCATATTCCGGCAGGGCCATTCGCTGTTTCATGGGGGTTTGTTGATCGGTGATTCCGGCTATTTCTGTGAACTCCCATAGCGGCTCGCCGGGGGTCTGGGGACTCGCCTACTGTGAGAAGCACGGAACGGGGGATCGGCCCCTTCCAGGGTAATTCCTGAGAGGTTGATGGAAATGACTGTTGTCGTCAGGGAAGATCTGATCGAGGAAATCCGCGACATCGTGGCCGAGGTGCTGGAGCTCGAGCCCGAGGAGATCACCGAGACGAGCCACTTCATCGAGGAGCACGAGGCGGACTCGCTGCGCGCCATCGAGATCCTCGCCCGGCTCGAGAAGAAGTACAAGGTCGAGATCCCGCAGTCGGAGCTGCCCAAGATGATCAACCTCACCGAGGTCTACAACGTGCTGGCGCAGCACGCCGGCTGGCTGGCCTGACCCATGCGACGGGTGGTCATCACCGGCCTGGGGCCTGTGTCGAGCATAGGTATCGGCGCGTCCGCCTACGGCGAGGCGCTGCGGACGGGCGTGAACGGGGTCTCCCCGATCGCCTGCTTCGATTCCAGTGGTTTTCCGTACTTCATGGCCGGAGAGGTGCACGACTTCCGGCCTGAGCGCATGGTCCGGCGACTGTCCGTCGAAGAGTGGGGCCGTACCAGCCTGTTCGCGGCGTCCGCGGCCCGGCTCGCGGTCGCGGACGCCGGGATCGACGAGGACGAACTCGCGGCCTCCAGGGCCGGATCGAGCATGGGGACCACCGGCGGTGAGTCCCAGGTCCTCGAGCGGCTCACCGGCGACGCCCTGGAGGTCGGGTTCGGGGCCCTCGACCCGGGCCTGGTCCGCCAGGTCTCCAGCGCCCGGCTCTCCCAGGCCGTCAACCGCGAACTGCGGCTGAGCGGCGACGCGGTGACGCTCTCCACCGCCTGCTCCGCCAGCAACTACGCGCTCGGCTACGCCTACGACCTGATCCGCACCGGCGAGGCGGACTACATGATCGCCGGCGGTGCGGACTCGGTCGGACGCTGGTCGCACGCCGGCTTCTACCGGCTCGGCGCGCTCACCGAGAAGGCGTGCTCGCCGTTCGACAAGGACCGGTCCGGGATCATCACCGGCGAGGGCGGTGCCGCGATGTTCCTGGAGAGTCTGGACTCCGCGCTCGCCCGCGGCGCCCGGATCCATGCCGAGGTCCTCGGGTACGGGCTGAACTGCGACGCCAACCACATGGTGGCACCGCACCGGGCCAGCATCGCCGAGTGCATGCGGCTGGCCCACCGCAACGCCCGGATCAAGGCCTCGGACGTGGACTACATCTGCGCCCACGGGACCGGAACGCCGGCCAACGACCTGGTCGAGGCCGGGGCGGTGGTCGACGTCTTCGGCGACAACCCGCCGCCGATCAGCTCCACCAAGTCGATGCTGGGCCACACCATGGGCGCGGCCAGCGGTCTGGGCGCCATCGCGTCGGTGCTCGGCATCACCGGCTCGTTCCTGCCGCCCACCATCAACTTCCACACCCCGGACCCGCAGATGCCGCACATCGACCCGGTGCCCAACGTGGCACGGGCGGCCGATGTGCGGATCGCCCAGGTCAACGGGTTCGCCTTCGGTGGCAACAACGCCATCGTCATCCTGGGGAGGCACGAGTGAGCACGGCGCTCGCCATCACCGGCTTCGGCGTGCTGTCCGGCGCCGGCATCGGGCCGCGCGCACTGGCGGCCGCTCTCGACGCCCAGCGTCCCGAACCCGCCGATGTGAGCGGCATGTTCGAGGATCCGCTGCCGCACCCGCGGGCGCACGCACTGGTCGACTTCGACCCGCGCGCGCACCTCGGTCGCAAGGGCACCTCCTTCTTCGACCGCAGCACCGCGCTGTCCATGGTGGCCTGCAAGGAGGCGCTGGCCGACAGCGACCTCGCGGTCGACGACGACAACCGCGCCCGGGTCGGCATCACCCTGGGCACCACGGCCGGCAGCGCCAAGTCCACCAGCGACTACAGCCGGGACACCTTCACCCAGGACCGGCCCTACCTGGTGAACCCGCTGCTCTTCCCCAACGCCGTGATGAACTGCGCGGCCGGGCAGGCCGCCATCCGGTACGGCCTGCAGGGGGTCAACGCCACCATCGCGGGCGGTCCGATGGCCATGCTGAACGTGCTGCGCTACAGCCGGAACCTGATCGGCTGCGGCTACGTCGACGCCCTGCTCACCGGCGCCGTCGAGGAGTTCAGCCCGCAGTCGGCCTGGGCCGTCCAGTACGGCCAGGCCGCCCGGGGCGGTGACCTGCCGCCCGGCGAGGGCGCCGCCGTCTTCGTGGTGGAGAGCGCGGACGCGGTGCGCGCGGCCGACCGCCGGATGGACGCCGAGGTGCTCGCGGTCGAGGTCGGCGTCTTCGACCCGGCCGAGCCGGGCGCCGTCGGCGCGGGCCTGGCCCGCTGCATCCGGCGGGCGCTGGAGGCGGCCGGCATCCCGGCGGCCGGGGTGGTCACGGTGGCCACCGCCGCCAACGGCATGACCTCTCTGGACGAGCTGGAGGAAGCGGCGATCGACGCCGTCCTCGGGGCCGGGACGCCGCGGCTGCGGGTCAAGGAGGCGACCGGCGAGGCGTTCAGCGCCTCCGGTGCCTTCCAGCTCGCCGCGCTGCTGGCCCGGCACCGGGCGGATCCCGCCCGGGACGGCGAGATCTCGCTCATCACGACCCGTTCCGCGGACGGCGCCGTCGGTGCCGCGCTGGTCAGGGGGTGGAGCCGTGTCGGTGGTGATCACGGGTAGTTCGATGCTGAGCTGCCTCGGCGATCTCGACGAGACCTACCGGGCACTGCTCGCCGGCCGCAGCGGGGTCGCCCCGCTGCGGGTCGGCGACCCGCAGAAGCTGGGCGTCCGCAACGCCTACGGCATCGAGGACCGGGGCGCGGCGCACTCCGCCGCGCCGCGGCTGGCGGGCCGTTGGCTCGCCCGGTGCGTGCTGGACGCATTGCGCCAGGCCCGGATCGACCCGGCCGGGCGCCGGGTGGCGGTGGTGGTCGGCACCGGACTGCGCGAGCTGCACGGGGTCGAGCAGTGGTACGCCGACGGAGCCGAGCTCCGGCTCGCCGAACTTCACTTCGGCACCGCGGTGCGCTCGGTGCTGCCGCAGGCCACTGAGATCCACACGCTGACCAACGCCTGTGCGGCCTCCGGCTACGCGCTGGCGCTCGCGGCCGACCTGCTCGAACTGGGCGAGGCCGACGCGGTGGTGGCGGCCGGGTGCGACACCATGACCGAGTCGATGCTCGCCATGATCGGCCGGGTCGGCACGTCGACGGCCGACATGGTCCGCCCGTTCGACGAGTTCCGGGGCGGGGTGCTGCTCGGTGAGGGCGCCGCCGCGGTCGTCCTGGAGCGGGCGGGCTCGCGCCCCGACCAGCCGGCCGCCCAAGGGGTGCTGCGCGGGGTCGGAGTGGGCTGTGACGCCTACCACGAGACCGCCCCCGACCGGGCGGGCATCGTCGCCACCATGCGCGACGCGCACAGTCGGGCCGGAGTCACCCCGGAGGGCGTCGACCTGGTCCTCGCGCACGGCACGGCGACCGCGCTCAACGACCCCACCGAGGCGGCCGCGCTGCTGGAGGTCTTCGGCACCGGTGGACCGCCGGTCACGGCGATCAAGGGTGCCATCGGACACACCTCCGGCGGGGCCGCGCTGATGAGCCTGCTGGTCGCGCTGGCCGCGATGCGCCGGGGCGAGGTGCCCCCGGTGGTCGGACTGCGTGCGCCGATCGCGGCGGCGGAGAAGCTCGACCTGGTCTACGGACAACCGCGTCCGGCCCGTCCGAGGGTGGCCCAGGTGAACGCGTTCGGCTTCGGCGGAGTGAACGCGGTGGCGATCGTGGAGGCCGTCGATGACTGAGCACGCCGACCTGATCAACGTGGCCGGCTGGGCCGTGCACGTACCCGGCCTGAGTGCGGAGGAGCTGCCGGGATCGCCGGCCGAGCCGGCCTGCCCGCCCGACCGTGCCCTCGAAGTACTGGGCCGCAAGGGCCTGTTGGGCAAGGACCCGAGCACCCGGATGGCGCTGTGCGCGGTGCACCGGGCGCTCGGGCTGCCCCCGGGCCGGCTCGCCGAGCCGCTGCCCGGCGCGGCCGGCACGGCGGTCGTGGTCGCCTCCAACCTCGGCAACGTCGAGACCGTGTGCGAGGTGCTCACCGACGTGCGGGAGCGGTCGGTGTCCGCCGTGAGCCCGCTGGACGCGCCCAACGCCTCCAGCAACGTGATCGCCAGCAGCATCGCCATCCGCTACGGGTTCACCGGGCCCAACCTGATGGTGTGCAGCGGGGCGACCGCCAGCCTCGACGCGGTCCGGCTGGCCCAGCTGCTGCTGCGCTCGGGCCGTGCCGAGCGGGCGGTGGTGGTGGGCGTCGAGCCCGCCGATCCGGTGGCCCGACGGCTGGCCGAACTGCGCCCGGACCCGCCCGGCGAACTGCTCGCCGGCGCCGGTTGTCTTCTGCTCGGCCGTCCCGGCGCCTGGCCGTGGACCACCGGCCTGCACCTCGGTCCGGTCCGCCGGGCCGACCACGCCGTCCCCGCCGACATCCGGCCGGGTGAGCTCTACGGGGCCGCCGGCGTGGTCCGACTCGCCGTCACGGCGGCCGGTCTCGCGGCGGGCGAATCCGCACACGTCGGCTGCGGCGACCCCGAGGACGGCTGGGCGAGCGTCCGACTCACCCGCGCCGCAGCCGAAGGAGCCGCAGCGTGACCGGCAGGAGGACCGGCTCCCAGCTCCCGGCCGGAGGGGACTTCCCCCGCCCCCCGGCCGGGACCACCCCCACCCGGGACGGCTGGACCAGGGTGGCCGCCGAGGACGGCCTCGAAGTGTGGCGCGGACCCGGTGAGGGCCCGGCCCTGGTCGCGGCCCACGGCATCGAGGACTCCTGGCGCAACTGGCGTCCGCTCGTCGAGCGGCTGCCGGGCTGGACCCCGTACGCCCTCCAGCTGCCCTGGCACGGGGGAAACCGCTACACCTGGCGGGCCGAGGGCAGCCCGGCGCAGTGGCTGCGCCGCGCGCTGGCGCTCGTCCCGGAGCGGCCGCGGCTCCTGCTGGGCCACTCCTTCGGTGCCAACGCCATCCTGCAGCACCTCGCCACCCTGGACGAGGACCCGCAGCTGTCGGCCGTGGTGCTGGCCACGCCGTTCTACCGCCCCGCCGACTACGTCCTCTCCGAGCAGTTGCGGCTGCGCTCGAAGGCGGCGTTCCGGCGGGTGCTGACGGACGGGCTGCGGCTCTCGCTCGGTGACAAGGCGAGCCGGATGGACCCGGAGATCCGGAACCTGATGGAGCAGAAGCTGCTGGAGCGCGCCGTACCGTCCGGATTCCCGGTGTTCTTCAGGGAGTTCACCGACTCCGGGCAGTTGGACCTGGCCCGGATCACGGTGCCGACGCTGGTCCTGGCCGGCTACCGCGACGAGGGTCTCACCCCGATGCGCGCGGCGGCCCTCGGCCGGGCGATGCCCGCGGCGACGGTGCGGCTGGACCCCGAGTACGGCCACTTCTGCCACGTCGCGCAGGCCGACCGGATGAGCCGGGACACGGCCGACTTCCTGCACCGGGTCACCGCCCGGCAACCCGACCACTCCCAAGGAGAGACGACCGTGACCGAGCTGCTCGACGGCCAGCCCACGAGCTACGTGGGGATGCCGCGCTACGAGGGCGCCAACATCCGTACCTGGATCGGCTTCAAGCACTTCATGTACCTGGTGGAGGAGGCGATCCTGCAGTACTTCCGGGATCGCGGCGTCGGTGCCCGGGACCTCTACCACCGCTACGGGCTGGGCCTGGAGATCGTCGACTCCTCGGTCCAGCTGCCGGTGGCGTTGGAGGCCGACGAGCAGGTGTACGCCACCGTCGTCTCGGGCCGGCCCAAGCCGGGCCAGGGCGCGCCGTTCAACGTCTCGCTCACGGTGGAGCGCAGCGGCGGCACCGTCACCGCGCTCAAGGGCAAGGTCCGGGTGGCCCTGGTGACCGTCAAGGACGGTTCGGGCACCGAGCCCGTCCCGCCCTTCCTGGAGCCGTACGTGGTCCCCGACGTCGCCGCGCTCACCCACGCCGAGGCGGGCGCGCTGGAGATCCCCGAGGGCCGCACCGTTGCCGAGGTCCTGACACCGGAGGGCTCGGGCGCGCTGCTCTGGTCGTGGCGGGCCCCGTACTACTACTGCCACTTCTCCGACCGGCTCCAGCACTCCGCCTACGTCCGCACCCTGGAGGAGGTGGTCGACCGCTACCTGTACTCCAAGGACCTGGCGATCGGCCGGCTGCTGGAGGAGCGGGGGTGGATCCCGGTGGTCTCCCGCGCCCGGGTGCAACTGCTGTCCGACATCTTCATGGAGGAGACCGTGCACACGGTCTTCCGGGTCGAGGAGATCCTGCGGGACGCCATGTACACCGCCCGGATGGACTGCTACGTCCAGCGCGGCGACCGGCTGGAGCGCGCGGCGACCGGCACCATCATGCACGGCTACGCGATCAGCCGCGGAGAGCAGGCCGGCACCGTCGCCGTCCTCGACCAGGACGTGCAGGCCGCGCTGCTGGGCGGTGCGGCATGAGGAAGCCGCCGCGGCTGTACTTCTCGCTGCGCAGCCCGTTCAGCTGGATGGCCGTGCGGCAGCTGGAGGAGCGGCTGCCGAACGCCCAGGAGCTGATCGAGTACATCCCGTTCTCCGAGCCGGACGCGCAGAGCGCGGCCGCGCTGGAGGCGCAGGGCGGCACCTTCCACTACGTGGCCATGAGCAAGGCCAAGCACCTCTACATCCTCAACGACACGAAGCGGCTGGCCGCGAAGTTCGGCTATCCGATGAAGTGGCCGATCGACAAGGGCGACGAGTGGTGGGACCTGCCGCACCTCGCCTGGCTCAAGGCCCGCGAGCTCGGCGTCCACCGGGAGTACTACGCCGCGGTGATGGCGGCCCGCTGGGAGCGCGGCGAGGACATCTGCGACCCCGAGGTGCTGCGGGCGACCTGCGGGGCGGCCGGGCTCGACGCCGACGCGCTGGTCGGCGCCCCGGACGAACCCCACATCCGCGAGCAGCTGGTGCGCGGGCTCATGGACATCTACGAGGACGACGTCTTCGGCGTGCCGTACTTCAAGGTCGGCCGGCACCGCTTCTGGGGCCTGGACCGGCTGGACGACTTCCTGCCGGTGCTCGAACAGGCGCTGGCCGCGGCGGCCGCCAAGGCCTGAGGGCCGGGGCAGGAGAGGAGAGGCGTGATGAACCCGTCCGATACCCAGGACCTCCCCCTGGTCGACGCCGAGTGGGGCGAGGACCGGCTGGCGGACGTCCCGCAGGAGTTGATCGAGCGCCTGGGCGCGCTGGACCACGACACCGCCGGCGGCTGCGGTTGAGCACCGCGAAGCGGCCGAACCCCGACAGGCAAGGAGAAATGCAATGACCGAACGGCGTTTGGCCATCGTGACCGGCGGGTCCCGCGGCATCGGCCGTGCCGTGGCCGTCCAGCTCGCGGCGGACGGCTACGACATCGCCTACTGCTACCGCAGCGGTGCGCAGGCCGCGGCCGAGACCGAGAAGCTGGTGCGCGAGCAGGGCGCACAGGTCTACCACGCGCCCTGCGACGTGGCGGACCACGGTGCCGTCAAGGAGTTCGTGGCCCGGGCCACCGAGGCCCTCGGCGACGTGCACGTGCTGGTGAACTCGGCCGGTATCGTCCGCGACAACCCGATGGTGCTGATGCCGGTCGCCGACTGGAACAGCGTCATCGAGACCAACCTCAACGGCACCTTCAACTTCTGCCACGCCGTCACCTTCGGCCTGATGAAGCGCAAGGCCGGCGTGATCGTCAACCTCTCGTCGATCGCCGGCGTCTACGGGCACGCCACCCAGAGCAACTACTCGGCGTCCAAGGCCGGCATCCAGGCGATGAGCATCTCGCTCGCCAAGGAGGTCGCCTCCTACGGCATCCGGGTCAACGTGGTCGCGCCCGGCTTCATCGAGACCGACATGACCGAGGCGCTGCCGGAGAAGCTGCGCGCGGCGGCGCTCAAGCAGATCCCGATGAAGCGCTACGGCGGCGCCGCCGAGGTGGCCGACCTGGTCTCCTTCCTGGTGTCGGACCGCGCGGCGTACATCACCGGCGAGGTCATCCAGATCGACGGCGGGGTCGCGCTGTGACCACGGCCCGGACCAGGGCGGTGCCGATCGACCCGGTCGACTGGGTGTCCGTGCGATCGGACTCCCAGGTCCGGGCCGGCCGCACGGTCCGCGCCGACGACCCCTACCTCGTCGGCCACTACCCGGACCTGACGGTTTATCCGGGCGTCTTCCTGATCGAGACGGTCTACGAGGCGGTGGCGCGGCTGGTCCGGCGGACCCACGGCCCCGGCACGGCCGCCGAGCCGGCCGTGCTCAGGTCGGTGCGCTTCACCACCGCACTGCGCCCCGGCGATCCGCTGGAAGTCGACTGCGAGTGCACGCCGGGCGACCGGCCCGACCGGCTGGTCGCCAAGGCCGTCTGCACCACCGGCCAGGCCCGGGCCGCACAGATGACCATCGAGTTCCGGCTGGTCGACACCGCTGCCGAAGGGGGGCCGGATGCGTGAGTACGCGCAGGTCCGAGGGCTGATCCCGCACGCCCACCCGATCCTGCTGGTGGACCGGGTGCTGGAGATGGAGCCGTACGACCGGATCGTCACCACCAAGACCGTCAGCGGCAGCGAGCCCTGCTACGCCGGGATGGCGCCGGGCCTCGGCGAGCGCGCCTTCGCCTACCCGCCCTCGCTGCTGATGGAGTCCTGGGGCCAGGGCGGCGCGATCCTGTGGATGGAGCGGATCCGGGCCCAGGGGCGCGAGCGCGAAGGCGCCCTGATCCTGGCCGCTACGCGGGACGTGACGCTCCATCATCCGGTGCTCCCGGGCGACACGCTGCGCCACGAGGTGCGGGTGGACCAGTACGTGGGCGACAACGTCATCCTCGGCGGGGAGTCCTGGGTCGGCGACCGGCTGGTGGCCACCGTGGGTCACGCGATCGCCGTGATGCGCCCGGCCGAGCACGTGAGCTGGGAGTCGTGACCATGGGATCCGATGCGGTCATCACCGGTCTCGGCCTGGTGTCCCCACTGGGCAACGACCTGGAGAGCTACTGGCACGGGCTGCTGAACGGCGAAGTGCCGATCCGCCCGCTGGACTATCCGGGCACCGCCGTGCACGAGCGGCCCACCTACCTGGTGCCGGGTGCGCCGGACGACGGGGAGGCCGGCCGGGCGAGCGGGTTCGCGCTGGCGGCGGCCCGGTCGGCGCTGGCCGACGCCGGCCTGGACACCGCCGACGCGGCGTGGATCCGCGAGGCCGCCGGCGTCTGCGTCGGCACCGGGAACGGGGACAGCGACCTGCTGGAGGCCGAGCGCGACGGACGCCGCGAGCTCTCCGGGCTGCAGTGGTTCGGCTACCGCAGCGCCGATCTGCTGGCCGGCGAACTCGGTCTGCACGGGCCGGGGCTGACCGTCTCCACGGCCTGCGCGGCGGGTGCCTACGCGGTCTCCCTCGGGGCGGAGATGATCCGCGACGGGGAGGCCGAGGTGGTGCTGGTCGGCGGTACCGAGGCCGTCTGCCGCCCGGCCATGGGAGCGTTCCTGCGGCTCGGCGCGGTCGATCCGGTGCACTGCCGCCCGTTCGACGCCGAGCGGTCCGGCACCGTGTACGGGGAGGGCGCCGCCTTCCTGGTCCTGGAGTCCGCCGGGCATGCCGCGGCGCGCGGCAAGCAGGCGTACGCGTCGGTGCTCGGGGCCGGCTGGAGCTGCGACGCGCACCACGTGACGGCGCCGGACCCGTCCGGGACGCAGGCCCTCCGGGCGGCCCGGGAGGCGTTGGAGCGCGGAGGTGTGGCCGTGGCCGAGCTGGGCGCGGTGATCAGCCACGGCACCGGAACCCCCGCCAACGACAGCACCGAGAGCGGGAGCAGCTCGCAGCTGCTGGGCGACCGGACCCCCCGGGTTCCGGTGGCGGCGATCAAGTCCGCGCTGGGCCACAGCGGCGGGGCGGCCGGGGCGTTCTCCTGCCTCACCGCCGCCCTGGTGGTCCGGCACGGTCTGGTGCCGCCGGTGGGCACCCTGGTCCGGCCCGAGGACGGCAACGCGCTGCGGCTGGTCCGCGGCGCCGCCGAGCCGGTGACCGGGCGCGCCGCCCTGGTCAACGCCTACGCGTTCGGTGGCAACAACATCACGGTGGTGATCGGCGAACCGGCCGGACCCGCGACGACCGCCGCGGAGGTGGCGCGATGACCAGGAACGGCAGGCCGCTGGCCGCGATCACCGGGATCGGTCCGGTGAGCCGGGCGGCCATCGGGACGGCGCAGCTGGCGGCGGAGCACGATCCGCTGGGCGCCGACGCGGCCGAGGCGGTGGGCGCCGCCCCACGGATCAGGCCGCTGGACAACTTCGACCCGGCCACGTACCTGGGCCGCCGGGGCTGGAAGTTCCTGCCCCCGGTCACCCGGCTGGCACTCGCCGCGGTCCGGCTGGCGCTCGACGACGCCGGGGCGCAGGCGGTCTGCGGCCCCGAGCGGACCGGGGTGGTGCTGGGGACCAACTTCGCGGTGAGCGAGGTCGTCGACCGGATCGACCGGGCCCTGCTCAAGGACGGGATCAGCGGGATCAGCGCCGTGGAGTGCCCGAACTTCTCGATCAACGTGCCGGCGAGTCAGGTGTCGATCGCCCATGGCCTCAAGGCCTTCAACATCACCCTGGTCGACCTGCTCGCCGCCGGGTACGAGGCACTGCTGGTGGCCGGCTGGGCGCTGCGCGCCGGACGTGCGGACTCGGTGCTGGCCGGCGCGGTCGAGGGTCTGCCGCAGACCGCCGCCCACCAGGTGGGCGGCGCGCTGCTCGATGCCGGTGGCGCCTGCGTCCTGCACCTCGAAAGCCCGGAGCTGGCCCGGCGGCGCGGGGCCGAGGTACGGGGCTGGCTGACCGCCGGTACCAGCCTGCTGCTTCCGGAGGCGCCGGAGCCGGCCGAGCGGGCGCTCGGGTCGGCTCTGGAGCGGCTCGGCGCCGAGCCGCCGGCCCGGATCCACCTCTGCGGGCCCGCGGGCGAGGAGGAGCCGGGCGGCTGGTCCGTCGAGCGGAGCGCCCGGGACTGGGCCGCGCACCGAAGCGGCGCGACCGAGGTCACCGTGACCCGCGGCGCGCCGCAGGCCAGCGCCACCAGCGTGCTCGCACTGGCCCGTCACCTGGCCCGGCGCGAACCCGGCGACGCCGTGTTCGCCGCGCTCGGGCCGCAGCGCCGGCTCGTGCTGCTGCGGGTGGCGCCGGCCGTTTCCTGAACCGCCACCGAGCGCCGTGTCGCTCCGTCAGATCTCCCCAACACCCGGAAGAGAGCCCCCTATGTCGTCCGCCACGCCGCCGCCCGCCGAGGCGGCCGAGCTGCTCGGGCGCCGGGCCGGGAAACCCGGCCTGACGCTGCTGGCCGCCCTGCTGGGACTGTTCATCACGCTGCTCGACATCACCGTCGTCACCGTGGCGCTGCCCACGATCGGCACCGACCTCCAGGCCTCGTTCCGCGGCCTGGAGTGGGTGGCCAACGCCTACATGCTGGCCCTCGCGGTGTTCATCGTCACCGCCGGGCGGCTCGGCGACCTCTACGGGCAGCGCCGGGTCTACACCCTCGGCACGATCGTCTTCCTGCTCGGGTCGCTGATCTGCGCACTCTCCGGGCGGCTGAGCATCCTGGGCTGGGCCCACATCACCACGCTGCACCTGGGCCGGGTGGTCCAGGGCCTGGGCGGTGCGGTGGTGCTGCCGCTGACGCTGGCGATCGTCTACTCCTGCTTCGAGGGCCGCAAGCGCGCCCTCGGGATCATGCTCTGGGGCGCGGTCGGAGGGCTCGCCACCGCTCTCGGCCCGCTGGTCGGCGGTCTGCTGGTGGAGTGGATCGGCTGGGAGTGGATCTTCCTGGTCAACCTGCCGATCGGCGCCGTGGTCATCGTGGCGGCGCTGGTGGGCCTGAGGGATCCGGCGCCCCGGGCCGTCGGCAGGTCCGGCGAATCGCTGGACCTGCCCGGCCTGGTGATCGTCAGCGCGGCGCTCTTCTGCCTGAACCTCGGGTTGATCAACGGCGCGGCCTGGGGCTGGAGCTCGTGGCGGGTGCTCGGCCTGCTGGGCGGCTCGATCGCGCTGTTCGCGCTCTTCCTGTTCGCGGAGTCGCGGGCCACGGATCCGATCATGGACCTGTCGTGGTTCCGGCGGCAGAACTTCGGCGGCAGCGTGCTGGCCGGATTCCTGATGGGCGCGGGCATGTTCTCGGTGCTCTTCTACCTGTCGATCTATCTGCAGAACGGGCTCGGCCTGTCCGCGCTGGCGACCGGTGTCCGGCTGCTGCCGCTGACCCTGGTGCTGATGCTCGGCGCGCCGCTCGGCGGCCGGGTGGCCGCGAAGCTGGGCGTCCGCAAGGCGCTGGCGGGTGCGTTCGTCCTGATGGCGATCGGTATCGCGCTGTTCACGTTGGTGGACCCCGAGGGCGGTGCCGACTCCTGGACGCTGCTGCTGCCCGGGATGCTGATCACCGGTTTCACCATGGGCGTCGTCATGCCCATCTCCTCCGAGCTGACCGTGGCCGCGGCGCCTCCGGAGCAGATCGGGGTGGGCGCCAGCGCCGGCACCATGTTCCGCCAGGTCGGCAACGCGGTGGGCATCGCGGTCATGGGCGCGATGATGAGCAGCCAGACCGACGCGGTCCGGGACAAGGCGGCGCGGCTCAAGGAGGCGGGCACGCTGACCGCGGAGAAGGCCGAGGCGCTCCAGCGGGCCGCCGTCACCCACGGCCTGCAGCACGGCGCCTGGTACGCGGCGGGGCTGACCCTCGCGGCGGCCCTGTTCGTCCTGCTGCTGGTGCGCGATCCCCGCTCGCCCGCGAGCCCTACCGCACCGGCCGAGCAGACCGCTCCCGTGCTGTCCGTCCACGACCGCCCGACCGTCTGAGTACGAGGGAGACACCGCCGCCATGGACCAGACCGCATTCCTCTTCCCCGGACAGGGCTCGCAGAGCCCGGGCATGGGAGCCCACCTGCTGGAGCGCCGGCCCGACCTGCTGGAGCGCTACTACCGCCCGGCCGACGAGATCCTCTCGCTGCCGCTGTCCGAACTGTGCCTGACGGGCTCCGCCGACGCGCTGCAGGACACCTCGATCACCCAGCCGGCGGTCTTCCTGACCAGTCTGGCGACCCTGGAGGTGCTGCGGGGGCACGGCGTGCGTCCCGCGGTGGTGGCCGGCCACAGCCTCGGCGAGTACACCGCGCTGGTCTGCGCGGGCGTGCTGGAGTGGACCGACGCGCTGCGGCTGGTACGGCGCCGGGGCGAGCTCATGGCGGCGGTCAACGAGCGGGTGCCGGGCGCCATGGCCGCGGTGCTGGGCCTGGAGATCGCCGAGGTCGAGGCGCTCTGCGCGCAGGTCCGCCAGGAGACCGGCCAGATCGTCGAGGTGGCCAACGACAACGCGCCGGGGCAGGTCGTCGTGTCCGGGCAGCGTGAGGCGGTGGCGGTGCTCTCCGGGGTGGCCAAGGAGGCGGGAGCGATCCGCGCGGTCACCCTGGAGGTGGGTGCGCCCTTCCACTGCAGCCTGATGGCGGGCATCGAGGCCGAGTTCGCGCGGGAGTTGGCCGCGGTGGAGTTTCGGGACCCGGTGCTGCCGGTCGTCTCCGGGGGCACGGCCGGGCGGGTGACCAGTGCCGAGGAGGCGGTGGCCGCTCTGCGCGGGCAGCTCGCCGGCCGGGTCCGCTGGGTCGCCGCCGTGCGGCGGATGGCCGAGGAGGGGGCCCAGCGGTTCCTGGAGGTCGGGCCCGGCCGGGTGTTGAGCACCCTCAGCCGTCGGATCGAGCCGCAGCTGCCCGCATTCACCACGAACGACGAGGGCCGGCTCGCCCGGGCGATCGAGGAGATCGCACCGGACACCGTCCGGGCCTGAACCGCTCAGCTGTTTCCAACGGGGGGATCACGCGATGAACGAGGAAGAGTCCGGCGGCAGCCGGCGGCGTCTGCCGGTCGAGGAACTGCACGCCCTGAGGGAGGAGGTCCGCCGCGGCCCCAGCGAGAAGGCCACCGAGGCGCAGCACGCCAAGGGCAAGCTGACCGCCCGTGAGCGGATCGACCTGTTGCTGGACGAGGGTTCGTTCCGTGAGGTGGAGCCGCTGCGCCGGCACCGGGCGACCGGTTTCGGCCTGGAGGCGAGGAAGCCGCACACCGACGGTGTCGTCACCGGCTGGGGCACGGTGCACGGGCGGACGGTGTTCACCTACGCGCACGACTTCCGGATCTTCGGCGGTGCGCTGGGCGAGGCCCACGCGCAGAAGATCCACAAGATCATGGACATGGCCATCGCGGCCGGTGCCCCGCTGGTGTCCCTCAACGACGGTGCCGGTGCCCGGATCCAGGAGGGCGTCACCGCGCTGGCCGGCTACGGCGGCATCTTCCAGCGCAACACCCGTGCCTCCGGCGTCATCCCGCAGATCTCCGTGATGCTCGGCCCCTGTGCCGGCGGCGCGGCCTACAGCCCGGCGCTGACCGACTTCATCTTCATGGTCCGCGAGACCTCGCAGATGTTCATCACCGGCCCCGACGTCGTCCAGGCCGTGACCGGCGAGAAGATCAGCCAGAACGGCCTGGGCGGCGCCGACGTCCACTCCGGCGTCTCCGGCGTCTCGCACTTCGCCTACGACGACGAGCAGTCCTGCATCGAGGAGGTCCGCTACCTCCTGTCGCTGCTGCCCCAGAACAACCGCGAGATGCCGCCCACCGCCGTCAACGACGACCCGGTCGAGCGCCGCAACGACTCCCTCCTCGACCTGGTGCCCGCCGACGGCAACCGGCCCTACGACATGCGCAAGGTCATCGAGGAGATCGTCGACCACGGCGAGTACCTGGAGGTCCACGAGCGCTGGGCCACCAACGTGCTGTGCGTGCTGGCCCGCATCGACGGCCACGTCACCGGCATCATCGCCAACCAGCCCCAGTCGCTGGCCGGCGTCCTGGACATCAACGCCAGCGAGAAGGCCGCCCGCTTCGTCCAGATGTGCGACGCCTTCAACATCCCGCTGGTCACCATGCTCGACGT